>DATCMP010000404.1:0-4649 GCA_036563365.1 Thermomicrobiales bacterium | reverse complement strand
AGTAATGCCCGATACCACGGGAGCACGCGCCTTCGGGTTGCTTCTATGCGGGTATCGTGGTGTATACGCCGCAGACTTGCGTAGTGATAGCGGTGGACGCCATAGAGCAGCGCGAATTCGCCCTCTGGTTCATCATCGTCTGGTACGGTCCCTTGAGACGCATCATACGCTCGGGCGTAGTCAACCATCAGGGGCCAGAAATATCGCGAGAGGAGGTACGTCAGGGGTATCCACGCTATCGCCAGGAAGCCGAAGATGTTGGTCACCCAGTGCATTACGTTTGACTCCGCGACGGTAACGGTTACCAACAATTATGCACTAGATACGTGAATCGTTGCATGTTCGTGTCCGTGTCGCAGTGGTTTCAGTTTGTAGCATGGGTCGACTACGGCTGCCGGGTACGCGCCGCGACAAACTCCGCCACTTGCCTGGCGACTTCATCAGCGGGGATAGTGCTGCTGTCGAGGTAGAGGTCGGCGTGGCGGCGGGCGTGGGCGAGGCGTTCGTGCTGGGTGGCATAGAGATCGGCGGGCCACTCGCGCTTGCGGCGGATGGCGGTGGTGGGGAGGTCCACATCGAGGAAGATCAGCAGATCGGGCTCGGCGAGTTGCCAGAGGTAGGCGACGCCGGAATGTTCCTGCGCGACGGCATGGGCATCGAGCCCCTGTTCGCGCAACCGGGCGACCAGCGTCGTCTTCCCCGCCGCACATGGCCCGACGATCGTCACGCGCGGGCCATCCTCGGGATTGCGTTGCCCAGGCTCGCGGCGTGCCCAGGCGGGTGGCCCGTCATCCTTGCGTTCGTCCCCTTCCCCGTTCATCGCGCTCTCCTTGCCCTATCTCGCATCCATCCTGCGTCCCTTCATTGGTCTATTCAGAGCAGGGGGACGATCATCTCCAACCGGCGCACCGGCGGGTATTCGCCGCGCGGCCCCAGGTTCAGCGCCACCGCCGTCATGTCGTCTTCCGGTCGGCCCTGATCCGCCGCCAGCGCCTCGGCGAGGATGGCGTCGGCCATCTCTTGTGCCGTCAGGTCGCCGCTCAGGTGCTCCTGGGCGAAGGCGAGCGGGTCGAACGGCTTCCGGTAACGTTCCCCCGCATGGATGATGCCGTCCGAGAAGAGGGCGATCCGCAGCCCCGGTTCGGCGGCGAACTCGTCGATCGCCGGTTTGGTGTGCCGCCTGATCCCGATCGACTCCGAGCGCGAGGGGCGCAACTCATACTCGTCGCCCTGCCGCAGGAGGAGCGGCGTGGCGCTGTTGCGGCTGCTGACGACCGTGCGCGAGACGAGATCGACCGAGAGGATTTCGAGCGTCGAGGAGACGCGCCCCTGCCGGAAGGTGTGCAGATAGTCGTGGACGACGCGCGCCACCGCGCCATCGCGCGCCCCGTCTTTCAACAGCGCGACCGCCTTGGCGCTGACGAGCAGGCTGAGCGACTTCGCCGCCTGCCCCGAGCCCTGCCCATCGACCAGCACCACCGACAGCCCGCCTGCCGGGCGCTCGACCAACTCGACGGTGTCCCCGCTCTCGCGCTTGGCGTATTTGTGGGTCTTGGCGACCGCGATCTGAATCTCGAACGGCATCGTTGCTCCGCGTTCGTTGTCGTGAGTCGTGGGTCGTGAGGGGAATGGAGGAAGCCCTAATGCTCGGGTTTCCAGCGGCGCGATCTCATGGCTCACGACCCACGACTCGCGACTCGCTCATACTTGCATATGGGCGTAGACGCGCTCCAGGGTCAGGTCCTGGCGCACGGTGTCGCTCGTCAGCATCGTCAGGCTCGCCAGGGCGATGCCGAGGGTCAGCGCATCATCGAGCGGGAAGCTGTTCAGCATCCCGAAGAGGACACCGGCGGTCAGGGCATCGCCCGCGCCCGCGCCATCGAGCGCCTCGGTCTGCACGGCGGGGATATGGCCGCTGGCATCGGCGCTGGCGTAGACCGCGCCGGCCCCGGCCATCGTCACGATCACCGTCCCCGCCCCGCGCTCTTGCAAGGTGCGCGCCGCCACCAGGGCTTCCTCGCGGTTCGTCACCGGGCGTCCGGTCAACACTGCCGCCTCGCGCATATTCGGCGTCAGCAGCGCGGCGTCGCCGATGAACGGCGCGAGGCGGGGCGCGAGGGCGACCGAGACCGGCTCCAGGCAGAGCGGCACCCCGGCGTGGTGGCAGAGGCGGACGACCGTCGCCAGCGTCTGCGGGCGCAGCGTCGCGTCGAGGACGACGAACGCCGCCGCGCGCAGCAGTCGGCGGCGTTTGTGGATCGCGCGCGGGGTGATCGTGCGGGTGATCGCGGTATCGTCGATCGCGGTCAGCAGGTGGCCTTGCCGATCGACGATCGACAGATACGCGCCGCTGTCCTGGCCGCGCCCGAGCAGGGTCACCTCATCATCGAACTGGACCCCCGCTTGACCCGTCTTGAGCAGGATCTGGCGCCCCGGTTCATCGTCGCCGATCGCCGCCAGGAGGTGGGTCGACACGTCGAGCCGCGCCAGGTTCTCGGCGATGTTGCGGGCGGTGCCGCCGAGCGAGAGGCGTACGCGCCCTTCGCGCACCGTGCCGCCCGCGACATCGCTGCCCACCGTCGCCCGCACATCGCAACAGGCCGAGCCGATCAGGACGACGGTCGCGCTAGTCGGGAGTTCTGACACGATACCCCTCATGGTGCGAGGCGACGATTTTCGGCGCGCCCCAGGCGCAGACGTTGGGAACGGCGACGGCGGCAGTGATAGGGCGGCTCACCGACCCACCCCCGACCACCCGCCCTACCTCTCTACGAGCCTTCCCCGCCGCCCGTCGAGCTGTCGGTCGCTTTGCCGCCGCCGCGACGCCCGCCGCGCCGCGAGCGCCGTCGCGGACGCTTCGCTTGCCCGGTGCCATCGACGGCTTCTTCGGCGCCGGTTTCCTCGGGCGGTGCCTCCGGGGCGATACTCGGCGGCGGCGCGGCGGCGACGACCGGGCGCGGGGGGATCTCGTTGCGCGGGCGACGCCCTTCGCTCGGCGCTGCCGCGTCGCGCGGCGGCCCCTGGCGGTTCGGCGTCAGCGGCTCGCCGAGTTCATCGACGGCGAAGTCGGTCACGCCGGTCCCCTCGATGAAGACCACGACCCGGCTCTTGAGGGTTTGCAGCCCGATGATCTTCCCGACCCCCTGCGGCGTCGGCACGAACTGGCCGAGGCGCGGCAGGGCACGCTTCATCTGCGTGTACTGCTCGTTCTCGTAGCTGAGGCAGCAGAGGAGCCGCCCGCAAACCCCGGAGATCTTGGTCGGGTTCAGCGGCAGGTCTTGCTCCTTCGCCTGCTTCACCGTCACCGAGGGGTAGGTCTGGAGCCAGCTGGAGCAGCAGAGCGAGCGCCCGCACTTGCCGACGCCGCCGATCAGGCGGGCCTCGTCGCGCGCGCCGACCTGGCGCAGGTCGATCCGCACGCCGAAATGCTTCGCCAGATCTTTGACCAGATCGCGGAAGTCGACCCGGTTCTCCGCCGAGTAGTAGAAGGTCAACCGCTTGGCGTCGAAGCTGAACTCGGCGCGGATCGGCTTCATGTCGAGCTTATGGAGCTTAATCTGCTCGCGGAAGGCGAGCATCGCGTCTTTCGCCGCCCCTTCAAGCTGCTCGACCAGGGTGACCTCGTGCGGCTCGGCGAGGCGCTGCACCGGCTTCAGCGGCGCGGCGAAGACGGCGGCGCGGACCTGCTGGTTCGTCGCGATCACCTTGCCCGCTTCTTCGCCCTTGCTCGTATCGACGATCACCCAGTCGTTGACGCGCGCCCGAACCTCGCCGGGCGCGAAGAAGCGCGTGCGGCTCGTCTCGCGGAAGCGGACCAGTACAACCGGCCATTCTTCGGCGGTCCCGTCGTTCAACGTCGCCAGCCGCTGCCCGAACGAGCAGCTGCTGCATCCACCATCGGTCGTGCTACAGGAATCGGACATCGTTTCCTCCGAAGTCGTGAGTCGTGGGTCGTGAGTCGTGAGAGAAATGGTGCTGGCATACAGGCATTTGGTATGAGATGCACCCTCTCACGACTCACGACCCACGACTCACGACTGTTCTTGCCACTTCAAGACCAGCGTCTCCAAAGCCAGGCGCGGCGCGACGTTTTCGTCGAGCTGGCGCATGGCGTCGGTCGTGGCGCTCGCCGCGGCGCGCAGCCAGGCGAGGCTGAAGCGCGCCGCGAGCGGGCGTAGCTGGTCGGCGTAATCAATATTCAAGACGAACTCGGCGCAGCCACCACGGATCAGCAGCAGATCGCGCCAAAGTCCGAGCCAGGTATCCAGCTCGGCGTAGACCTCATCCCGCTTCCCCTTGCGGAAACGATCGGTGAGGCGATCAACCAGCGGGAAGAACTCGAATGCCGGGCCTTGGAGCAGCCCGAGCATCGCCTCGAACGAACCTTTCCGTTCGGCAAAGAAATCCGGCTGACCGGCAGCCGCGATCGCCCAGCCCGCCCGTCCGCGCGCGAGCGCCGCCAGGGTGCGGGCGTCCGCCGCGCTGGTCCCGTGTTGCGCCGCCAGCGCCGCTGCCAGCGTTTCGCGCGCGACCGGGCGGGTCTCCACCGCCTGGCAGCGCGAGCGGATCGTCGGGAGGACCGCGCCGATCTCCGGCACGACGAGGATGATGATGGCGAACGAGGGCGGCTCTTCCAGCGTCTTCAGGAA
>DATCMP010000396.1:0-1965 GCA_036563365.1 Thermomicrobiales bacterium | reverse complement strand
ATGGGTGAAAGGGATAGTGCGTGGACGTGCCAGAGTCGCCGATTAACGGAGATCAACTTGTTACTGCGGTGATGGGTGCTTGGCGACGTGGGTCACCGGAGGAATCCGGCGCTAGGTGGCCTACGGCCACGAAGTCCACTGAAGTGGACTGGGGTTACCGCATCAAGGAGTTAAGCTCCATGAATCTCGGTACCACCACCTAAGGAAGGAGAGAATCAGCGATGAGTAGCTTCAACGGCCTCGGCACCGATCTCGGCAACTTGGCCCGCCGCTCGACGGCGCGGACACGCTCGATCAGCCCGGAGAATTTCGATGGCGCACAGGGCGCGGGCGGGATGGCGACCGAGGGGACCGGCGCGGCACCGGGGCGCGAATTGGGACAGGGTTGGAAGATCTCGCCGAGCGTCCGCATCGCCCCCGGCGCGACCTTCACCCTGGCCGACATCCGCGACGAGGGGGCGATCCAGCATATCTGGCTGACGACGCACAAGACGAACTGGCGGCGGCTGATCTTCCGCGCCTACTGGGAGGATGACGAACGCCCGGCGGTCGAGACCCCGGTCGGCGACTTCTTCTGTCAGGGCTGGGGCGAGTTCGCGCAGATCAGCAGCCAGCCGGTCGCGGTCAACCCGCACGGCGGCTTCAACTGCTACTGGCCGATGCCGTTCCGTCGCGCCGCGCGCCTGACCCTGGAAAATCTCTCCGATGAGGAGGTAACCGTCTACTACCAGATCACCTACACCCTCACCGACGTGCCGGAGGAGACCGGCTATTTCGCGGCGCAGTGGCGGCGCAGCAATCCCTTGCCCTACCAGACGGTCCACACCCTGCTCGACGGCGTGCGCGGCGGCGGGCATTACATCGGCACCTACCTCGCCTGGGGGGTCAACAACAACGGCTGGTGGGGCGAGGGCGAGATCAAGTTCTACCTCGACGGCGACCGGGAGTGGCCGACGATCTGCGGCACCGGCACCGAGGACTACTTCGGCGGCGCGTGGAACTTCGACGTCCCCGGCGAGGGCTACACCCCGTTCTCCACGCCGTTCCTGGGCCTGCCGCAGATCATCCGCCCGGATGGCCTCTACCGGAGCCAGATGCGGTTCGGGATGTACCGCTGGCACGTCATGGATCCGATCCGCTTCGCCGACGATCTCCGCGTGACGATCCAGGCACTCGGTTGGCGCTCGGCGCGCGACGGCCAGAAACGCTATCTCCCGCTGCAAGATGACATCGCCTCAACCGCCTTCTTCTACAGCGCGGCGACCTCCAACGACTTGCCGCCGACGCCGACCGTCGATGAGTTGGAGGTGATTTAGTAAGCCGCGGGAGGTTGCCGGGCGGCGGTCGTTACCGGGCCACCGTTTGACAATCTCCCGCGCCCACGCCGATAATCATCGCTGAGAAGTGAATACTGCACCACGTTTATCCAGAGGGGCAGAGGGACCGGCCCGTTGAAGCCCCAGCAACCACCCGCGCGAGCGGGGCGGTGCTAATTCCGACAGTGGTTACTGGGAGATGAGCGGTGGGGCGACAACGGCACCCCGCCGCGTGCGCCACACCCCCATCCGCCTGGATGGGGGTGTTTTGCCGCCCCCGAGGAGAAACCGACGATGACACGCCTTTCCCGGCCAGCACGCCTGCGCGAAGCTGGTGGGGTCGGGACGATCCGGACGCAGCATATTGACCTACCGCAGCCTTTACCCCTCGACTCGGGCGCAACCCTGTCGGCAGTGCGCCTGGCCTATGAAACCTATGGGAGGTTGACGCCGACGCGCGACAACGCGATCCTCGTCTGCCACGCCCTCAGCGGCGATGCACACGCGGCGGGATGGAGCGCCGATACCAATGCGCCGAGTGCCGTCGATGGAATCGGTGCCGACGAGCGCGGCGTGCGCCCGCGCGGTGGCCTCGGCTGGTGGGATGGGCTGATCGGCCCCGGCAAGGCATTCGACACCGACCATTACT
>DATCMP010000382.1:0-3894 GCA_036563365.1 Thermomicrobiales bacterium | reverse complement strand
CGATCCGGTCGACTTCGGGATCGGCCAGCGCCACGGCCTGCCCGCGCTGAACGTGATGAACCTCGACGACACGATGAACGCCGAGGCGGGGCCATTCGCGGGACAGACGACGATGGCCTGCCGCCTCAACATTGTGGAGTGGTTGCGCGAACATGATCAACTCGTGAAGGTGGAGCCGCATACCCACGCGGTCGGGCATTGCGACCGCTGCGGCACGATCGTGCAGCCGCTGATCAGCACCCAGTGGTGGGTCAACATGCAGCCACTCGCCGCCCCTGCTATCGAAGTGGTCAAGAGCGGCCGGGTGCGGATGGTGCCGGAGCGTTTCACCGGGATCTATCTGCACTGGATGGAGAATATTCTCGACTGGTGCATCTCACGCCAACTCTGGTGGGGCCACAGGATCCCGGTCTGGTATTGCAAAGACTGCGATCACATGACCGCGACCGATCAGGAGACGCTCGATCGTTGCGAGGCATGCGGCAGCGCGAAGATCGAGCAGGACCCGGACGTCCTCGACACTTGGTTCTCCTCCGGGCTCTGGCCGTTCAGCACCCTCGGCTGGCCGGACAAGACCCCAGATCTCGCGCGCTTCTACCCCGGCGATGTGATGGAGACCGGCTACGACATCATCTTCCTCTGGGTCGCCCGGATGATCTTCTTCGGGATCGAGTTCATGGGCGAGCCGCCGTTCGAGACGGTCTACTTCCATGGCACGGTGCGCGACGAGAACGGCCAGCGGATGAGCAAGACCAAGGGCAACGTGCTCGACCCAACCGAGATTACCGCGCAGTTCGGCACCGATGCCCTCCGCTATGCCCTCGTGACCGCCGGGGCGACCGGGGCCGATCTCAAGCTGAGTCTCGGCAAGATCGAGGCGAGCCGGAACTTCGCCAACAAGCTCTGGCAGGCCGCCCGCTTCGTGATCGCGAACACCGGCGACGCGCCGATCGCGCGCGACGCCGACGGCACACCGACCGAGCCGACCGGCGCGGCGCTGAGCACGGCCGATAAGTGGATCCTGAGTCGTCTCGCGCGGACGACCGATGACACAACCCGCGCCCTCGAGCGGTTCGAGTTCGGCGAGGCGGCGCGCGGTCTTTACGAGTTCTTCTGGAGCGAGTTCGCCGACTGGTTTATCGAGGCGGCGAAGGTGCGTCTCCAGGGGGCGGATGAGGCGGCGAAGGCGGCGGTGCGACAGACGCTCGTCTACGTCTTCGAGCGTACCCTGCGCCTCCTCCACCCGACGATGCCATTCGTCTCCGAGGAGTTGTGGCAACACCTGCCCCACGCGGGCGAGATGCTGATCGTCGCCCCCTGGCCCGTAGCCGGGACGAGCTATCCGGCTGAGGAACGCGCTTTCGCCCGCCTGCAAGAAGCGACCCGCGCCATCCGCAACGCCCGCGCAGAGAGCAACATCGAGCCGGGCAAGCGGATCGCGGCGGTCGTCGCCGGGCCGTACACCGCCGACTTCGAGGCGACCCGCGCCGAGTTCGCGTTCCTGGCGCGGGTCGCGCCGGACGGACTACAGATCGTCGCGGAGGCGACCGCACCGGAAGGTGCCCTGACCCTGGCTGTGGATGACTTCGCGATCTATCTGCCGCTCGACGGGCTGGTCGATCGCGACGCCGAGCGCACCCGCCTGGTCAAGGAGATCGAAGCCGCCGAGGCAGAAGTCGGGCGGGCGAACGCGATGCTGTCGAACGAAGGGTTCATCGCGCGCGCCCCGGACAAGGTGGTGCAGGTCCAACGCGATCGTCTCAAGGGCGCGCAAGAGCGCGTGCGCCTGCTGCAAGAGCGCCTGACGGCGTTGGGGTAAACAACCGTTGTCATCGCTGGTCGGCAAAAGGTGCCGACCAGCGATAGTCTCCGATACAAGAAACCTCTTGGGAATCTTGAACGATGCATTCATGAGCGATGAGACAATGAACTATGTCGAGATAGTCAACCGGACCAGAAAGCGAGATCCGGCCGAGCAGGCGAAACTCTTAAACGAGCTAACGGAGATGATTAAGCCACAACCGCCCCAGCGCGGGAAGCGCAGCATCATTGAATTGGAAAGGCTCGGTGCCAAAATTTGGGCGGGGATAGACGCGCGGGAGTATGTCAGGCAAATGCGCGAAGGATGGGAGCGGCGATGAAAACGATCGGCCTGATCGGCGGGATGAGCTGGGAATCTACCGCCGAGTATTACCAAATCATCAACGAGGCGGTGAAGGCGCAACTCGGCGGGCTGCACTCCGCACAAGTGCTCCTCTACAGCGTCGATTTCGCCGCGATCGAGCAATTACAGCACGCGGGCAAGTGGGAGGAGGCCGGGGCGATCCTCGCGGATGCGGCGCGACGGCTGGAACGTGGTGGCGCGGACTTCATCCTGCTCTGCACCAATACGATGCACAAAGTCGCGGCGGCGATCACCGGGGCGGTGACGATCCCGTTCGTCCACATCGCCGATCCGACCGCCGCACAGATCAAGGCGGGCGGATTCTCCCGAATCGGGCTGCTCGGTACCCGCTTCACGATGGAGCAAGAATTCTATCGGGGGCGACTCGAACAGGATCACGGCTTGCAAGTGCTGGTCCCTGGCGAAGGCGACCGCGCGACCATCCACCGGGTGATCTATGACGAACTCTGCCTCGGGATCATCCGCGAGGAGTCGCGCGCGGAATATCGCCAGATCATGGCACGGCTGGTCGAGCACGGCGCGGAGGCGATCATCCTCGGCTGTACCGAGATCATGCTGCTTGTCGGTGCGGGCGATGCCTCCGTGCCGCTCTTCGACACGACGCGCCTGCACGCGGAGTCGGCGGCAAAGCTCGCCCTGGAAGTGAACGCGGCGGTAGCGTAGCCCCGAGCGATGGTCGACGGCGCAAAGCAACCAAGAAAAGATTGAGGCACCGATGACCGAAGCCCCCGCCACTGGCCGCAAACTCTTGCACGACTTCTACGATCGTCCGGCGCTGGTCGTAGCCCGCGAGGCGCTGGGGATGGTGCTTGTCTGGCACGGCGAGTCGGGGACGCAGGCGGGGCGAATCGTCGAGGTCGAGGCGTACGACGGACCGGAGGATGCCGCGTCGCACGCCCGGTCGGGGCCGGGTGGCCGCGCGTCGGTGATGTTCGGCGCGGCGGGCTACGCCTATGTCTACCTGATCTACGGGATCCACCATTGCCTGAATCTCGTCACCGGGCCGCAGGGCCACCCCGCCGCGATCCTGATCCGCGCGCTCGAACCGTTGGAGGGGATCGCGGGTGGCACGAACGGACCGGGCCGCCTCTGCAAAGTCCTCGGGATCGACCGTCGACAGAATGGCCTCGATCTCGCTGGCGAGCGAATGTACCTCGAAGATCGCGGCCTCGCGGTGCGCGACGAGGATGTCGTCGCCCGCCCACGGATCGGGATCAAGTTCGCCGGGGAGCCGTGGATCTCGCAGCCCTGGCGCTTCTACGAACGTGGGAACAAGTGGGTGTCGAAGAAGTAATTGGTGCGCTACAGGGGAAGACTTAATCACAGAGGCATAGAGACACAGGGGCCACAGAGACGAAAGGGCGAAGACGAGAGAACGAGGTGAGGCATTCTATGTCGGCGCTCACCTCGGAGATGCGCTACTCAAATCGGGCTATTGCCCGCGATCAAAGTACAGCGCGCGTGTCGGGCATCAACCGCTGCTCTGGCCCGGGGAGATGCGGCACCTGATGACCGAGCAAGTTGCGCTTCGTCGCGATCTCGCCGATGTGGTAATGGCAATGGATGAGGTTCATCGTCACCGCATGGCGCAATGAAAGTCCGGTTGGGTGGAGCGCGACGATATGTCCATCGTAGGGGATCACGAGGTCGAGATCGATATCCCGTAACGGGGCAAGGAAACGGCGTGTCGCGGAGTAGACCTCCGCGAC
>DATCMP010000376.1:0-3641 GCA_036563365.1 Thermomicrobiales bacterium | reverse complement strand
CGTGAGTATCGCCCAAACCATGCCCCATCCCCCCGCCGCGTGCGCGTACCCTCCGCGTCAGGCCATCATACCGAACTGAACAAGGCAATCCAGGCCAATACAGCATTCAGATGAGCGCTGATGAGGTTCCCGCACGTTACGGGCAGATGGAGGACCGGAGCGTCGCGTATCAGAGGTACGTCGGGGTCGATGTGGCGGCCGAGAGCTTTGTGGCGTCGTGGCTTGCGCCGGGTGGGCCGCCGACCGCGCCCGTCACCGGCGAGCAGACGGCGGCGGGGCTCGCCGCCCTGGTGCACCGACTCCAGGGCACCGGCGTCCCGCCCGCCGCGACGCTCATCGTGCTGGAGGCGACCAGCGCCTATTGGGTCGCGCTGGCGGTGGCGCTGCACGAGGCGGGCTATCGCGTGGCCGTGGTCAACCCCCGCAAGGCGCACCACTTCTTCAAGGCCCGGCTGCGCCGCGCGAAGACCGACGCGCTCGACGCGCGGGACCTGGCGCGGCTCGCGGAGGCGCTGCGCCCGGCCCCCTGGGCGCCCCCGCCGGCGATCTACCACGAGGTGCGGCAACGCCTCGTGGCGCGCGACGGGCTGCTGGCGATGCGCACGCAGGCGCGCAACCAGCGCCACGCCCTGCTGCAATGGCCGGTGGTGGTGGACGCCGTGCGCCAGCACCTCGACGAGCTGATCGCGGATCTCGACCGGCGGGTCGCCGCGCTGGAGGCCGAGATCGCCGCCGCGCTCGCGGGGAGCGCGTGGGCCGAGCCGCTGGCCTGCCTGACCAGCGCGCCGGGGATCGGCCTGGTGACCGCGTCCTGGCTGCTGGTCGGCACGCTGAACTTCGCCCTGTGCGACGGACCGGAAGCCCTGACCGCCTACGCCGGGCTGGCCCCAATGCCCCGCGAGTCGGGGCGCCGCGTCCGCGGCCGGCCGCACCTCGGCCACGACGGCAACGCCCGCCTGCGCACCGTTTTCTACATGGCCACGCTCAGCGCCACCCGCTGCAACCCGGCGATCAAAGCGTTCTACCAGCGCCTGCGCGACGCCGGCAAGCCACCCAAGGTGGCGCGCTGCGCCGCCGCGCGCAAGCTGCTCCACCAGGCCTGGGCGCTCGGCAGCAAGCGCCAACGCTTCGAGCCGCGCCATGGGCAACACGATCATGCGCCCTCAGCGGCCCTCGCCGCCTGAGCCAGCTCACTGATCCTGGCGCAGCCTGCCGGGCCGCGGCCCGGCAGGCTGCGCCAGGTCGACGCCGGTGCCGCAGTACCGGCGTCGGACACCAGACCTGGGTATGGGATTGACAGCGAATACCGTATCTGTTTACTCCGTCCGCCCCCGGACCCTAGCACCCTCGTATCTGGACTGACAGCAAACCGTTACGGATAGAGTAAACGGCCAGCACAGGCGATCACGCTGAAATCTTTCCCTAATGCGCGCGTTGCTATAAGTAGCCGGGACAGGGATCGACAACGCCATGGAGGAAAGCTTCTTCGCCACCCTCAAGGCCGAGCGCGTCGACACGAGGGTCTGGCCGACGCGCTGCGTCGATGACGGCGATCTTCGAACAGGTCGAGGTCTTCTACAATCAGCAGCGTGCCCACTCGGCGCCCACCTACCCCCCGTCACCTTCGCGGGGGCGCCGTTGTTGTTGCGCTATCCTGTCGCCGTAGCGGTAATCCGTCCGGGCAAGTGAGGTAACTTCAGGTCCAAGCCTACCCCGGGATTAATCCCGTGACGTGGGGGTACGCTCGATCGCGTCAGCCATCCGACCGAGGACCTCGTCCAGCACCTCGCGGGAGGTCGCGAAGTTCAGGCGTACGCACTCCTTGCCGAGCTGTCCGAAGTCGCCGCCCCGATTAAGGCCGACCTTCGCCTCGGTGAGGAAGAAGTCGTAGGGACTCTCGTCGGGCAGATGCAGATCGGAGCAGTTAAGCCAGGCGAGATAGGTCCCCTGCGGCGGATAGTGCTTGATCCCCGGCAACTGCTCCCGGACGAACTGTGCAACGTGGTCGCGGTTCGACTCAAGTTTCTGTAAGACCCCGTCGAGCCACGGCTGCCCGTGATACCACGCCGCGACGGTGGCGCGGATTCCGACGACACTCGAGCCGCCGAGCAGACGGTCCGGGAGTGTCCGGCGGAACCGCTCGCGCAGGGTCTGCGAGCCGAAGTAGATGACCGAGCAGCGCAGCGCGGCGAGGTTGAAGCCTTTGCTGGCGGCGGTCAGCGTCACCGTGCGCGCGGCGATCTCGGGGCTCAGCGTGGCGATGGGGATGTGCCTGTGACCGCTGTAGATCAGATCGGCGTGGACCTCATCGGAGACGATGATCAGGTCGCGCTCGACGGCCAGATCGCCGACCGCCTGCAACTCCTCGCGGGTGTAGACATGCCCGGTCGGGTTGTGCGGGTTGCAGAAGAGGATAATCTTCGTCCCCGCATCGGCGGCCTGGCGCATCCCCTCGATGTCGAGCACCCAGCCGGAGCCCGTGTCGAGCAGCGGGTTCTCGACCATCCGGCGCCCGCTATCGCGGACCGTCGCCAGGAACGGCGGGTAGATCGGCGTTTGGATGATCACCCCGTCGCCCTGCTCGCTCAGGCCCATCACCGCCGCGAACATGCCCTGCACCGTGCTGGTAACATTCAACATCAGGTCTTCGTCGATCTCCCAGTTGTACCGTTCGCGCATACGATGCGCGAATGCCGCCTGGAGTCGATCCTCGCCGGAGTAGTGGCCGTACCCGTGGTCGCGCTCCTCGACGATCAGCTTCTCGATGGCACCCTGGATCGGCGCGGCAATCGTAAAATCCATGTCGGCGACCCAGGCAGGCAGTACATCCTTGGGATAACGGTTCCACTTGTTGCCACGCCGGGCGCGCAACTGCTCCAACCCCAGCTCGAATGTCCCCTCGGTTACCATGGCCCCCCTCCACCTCCTCGACGCGTGCGCCGCGCCGAGGCTCCCGCCCGACCGGCATACATATTAGGTAACACCTGAATGGTATCGTGTCAAGGGGTGACCGTCGCGGTACAACGGGGTGTGCCTGGCACGAACACGGCGAGCGGCGTGCGCCCACGCCGCCTCGTGCGGCGGACGCTTTGCCATATGACGTGTCGTGAGGATCGACTATCTGGAGCCCTCGGGGCACACACATCTCTCCCTGTTGGTCACTGTCAACTTGCGCCTGGGTTGCACGACCCCTGGCGCCGGCCGCCCTACGGCTATCGCGCCGACCCGCAGGCACCGCGCCCGCGCGGCCACGGCCGACGGACACGTGGATCGCGGTGCCAGTCCTCGCGCTGGTCACGCCGGAAGTATTCGCCGTCGGCCAGGGGCGCCTCGGCCGCAACCGGGCGCGGTCCCCGCGCAACACTTAGGGGTACTTCCTGCGTCGCTGCGTCAACTGGCGCCGCTGCGGGCGGGTCGCGTGCGTCAGCAACAACGGCCGCTCTGCGTACTACCGGCGCCTGTCCGCGGGCGGAGGACGCTGCCGAGGCGCACCGCGCGCTGCCAGATACCGTCCGTCCCCACCGGCGCCCGCGATGCCGTCGTCTGGGCCGACCGCTGCCAGGTGCTCAAAGACACGGCGATGCTCGACGAGGCGGCACGGAGGTCGTGTCGGCTGGCGGTGCGACGCGCGCACCGCCAGC
>DATCMP010000370.1:0-3329 GCA_036563365.1 Thermomicrobiales bacterium | reverse complement strand
CTACGCCACCGCGCTCGTCGCCACGACGATCGCCGACCGCGAGGCGGCGTTGCTGCACCCCGACCGTCCGCTGAGTTGGCCGGTGACGATGCGGGCGACCCCGCCGATGTTGCCCCATGTCGAGTCGGGCGCGATCGTCCTGCTCTCGGGTCCGACCCTGGCCGAGGTGCGCCCCTTTCTGCCGGGCGCGATGCACGAGTTGCGGCGTCGCGGCGTCGCGGCCCTGGTGATCGACCCGAGCGAGATGCTGGGGATCGGGACCGATGACCTCGATCTGCTGCGAGCGCGCGGCGGCGTGACCCCCGATCTGGAGATGATCCTGACCCGGCTGATCAACGAGCGGCGTTCGCGCCTCTATCGGCGCGGCACCGAGATCGACCGCGCCCTGACCGAGGCGACCCTGCGCGGGCGCAGCGTGGCCGATCTGCTGCGAATCGGCGCGACCCAGTCGGGTCGCTCGCTCCTGCTGCTCGATGAGCGGGGCCGGGTACAGGAGATGTGCGTGCCGCCCGGCGAGTCCGCCCCGCCGCGCCCGCCCGCGCCGCCGAACGGGGTCGATCTGGCCCTGGTGCCGGTCCCCGATCCGCTCCAGGGGAACGAGTGGCTGCTGGTGCCGCTCGATAGCGAGGCGCACGACTGGCTGGCGCTGAGCGGGCCGCGCGGTGGCCTCGATGAGGTCGATCGACTCCTAGCGACGCGGGTTGCCGCGTCGTGTGCCCTGGCGCTCGCCCAAACGCGCCGTACGCGCAGCCGCCTCGCACCGGCGCGGCGGGCCAGCCTCGTCGCCGAACTGCTGAGCCCGGCCCTCTCGCTCGATGAGCGGGTGAGCCGTAGTGAAACGCTGGGGCTCGATCCTTCATCCAGCTTCGCCGTGCTGGCGCTGGCACCGCGCCGCGACAATGGCGACCCCGGTCGCGCCCTGCTCGCCGCCCGCCGGACGATCGTGGCGCGGGTCGCGCCGCACGTCGAATACGACGAGTTCACCGAGGAACACTCCGGCATCGCCGGGGTGTTGCTGCACACCACCCGCCCGGAGGGGCTGTCGCGCGCCGCGCAGGCATTGCGGGCTGGCTTCGGCACGAACGGCACGAACGGCGCGGGCGGTGGCCCCGCCGCCGATGTGGTCATCGCGCTCAGCGCGCCGGTAGATGATGTCACACGTTTGCCCGAGTTGGCGCGGCAGGTTCGCTACGGGCTCTTCGTCCTGCGGGCGGGGGGCGTCCCCGGCCCATTCGCCGATTGGTCGTCGGTGGACGATCTCGGCCCGTATGGCCTCCTCTATCCGTTGTGGGGGACGCCGCAGGCCGAGCGCTTCGTCTCCGGCATCCTCGGCGACCTGCCGGAACACGACACGCGCTACGGTGGCGAACTCCTCTCGACCCTGCTCTCCTATCTCCGCCAGGGTGGCGCGGCGGGGGCGGCGGCGACGGAACTGGCGATCCACCGCAATACGCTGACGTATCGTCTGCGCCGGATCGAGGAGATCTGCAATCGCTCGCCGCTCGATCCGAACCATCAACTCTCGATGCATCTGGCGGCGATCCTCCATACCCTCCCCGCCCCCGAGGAGTAGGCGCGGCTCCGCGCCTGAAAACGGATAGACCGGCGGTGCATCGTGGCTCAAGGCGCGTTGCACAAAGGTTTCGCACACGCTTGGGCGCGACGTCCGTAGCCTTCGGTTGCCAGATTCCCTACACTGAAGCGACAGATCGGTGGATAGGGTTTGTAGACGGTAAGCCAATCCGGGTGCAATCGCATCGCCGGGCGGTGCATGGCCGATGACCCTGTTCGACGAAAAGACCGGCCAGCGGCTGGTTCGGATGGTTGCCTTGCGATCGGACGCCGCCGACTCGTTCCCGCATAACCCTGTCGGGGCCGCCCGATCGCCGCCCGGTGACCGGCCCGCGCGCGTGGTGGAGAGGAGTGCGTCATGGCGAAATCCCTTCCCCGGGCGGGCCGCACGACCCTGCCCGCGGAGCCCGCCCGGCGCCGCACGATCGCCGCCATTCCTGCTAGACTAGGGGCATTAATCTTGCCCCAGGCACCGTGGGGAGATGGGTGTCGAGAAGGAGCGGGTATGGCGAGTGTGGCGGGTACGCTACCGGCTGAGCGCGGCGAGCCAAGTATCGCGGATACGCTGGCGCGGGCGGGCGAAGAGCGGATCGATTTCGTCAATATGCAGTTCACCGACGTGATGGGGATCGTCAAGAGCGTGACGATGCCGATCGCGGAACTCGAAGATGCCCTCACCAACGGTGTCTGGTTCGACGGCTCCGCGATCGACGGTTTCACGCGGGTGGCCGAGAGCGACATGTTCCTGCTGCCGGATCGGTCCACCTTCGCCGTGATCCCCTGGGAGCGGTCCAGCCACACCACCGCGCGCCTGATCTGCGATGTCTACAAGCCGAATGGCGATCCGTTCCCGGGCGACCCGCGCGGGGTCTTGAAGCGGCAACTGACGCGGCTGGCGAACCTCGGCTATTCGTACCAGATCGGGCCGGAGTTGGAGTTCTTCCTTTTCCGCAAGGAGAGCGACCAAATCTCGCCGCTGCCGCACGACCGGGCGGGCTACTTCGATGTCTCGACCGATCTCGCCTCCGATGTCCGCAAAGATATGGTCCTGGCGCTGGCGGAGATGGGGATCACCGTCGAGCAGGCCCATCACGAAGTGGCGAGCGGCCAGCACGAGATCGATTTCCGCTATGCCGATGCCTTGCAGACCGCCGACAACGCGATCACCTTTAAGTACACCCTGAAGGCGATCGCCCAGCGCCACGGCCTGCACGCGACGTTCATGCCGAAGCCGATGGAGGGGATCGCGGGCTCGGGAATGCACACCCACCTCAGCCTCTCGTACCTCGACGGCGCGGGGAATGCGTTCGTGGACGAGGCCGACCCCTACGGCCTCTCGCGGGTGGCGCGGCAGTTCATGGCCGGGTTGCTCTTCCACGCGCGGGGGATGTCGTCGGTCTTCGCGCCGCTGGTCAACTCGTACCGGCGGCTCGTCCCCGGCTTCGAGGCGCCGGTGTACATCGGCTGGGCCAACTCGAACCGCTCGGCGCTGATCCGCGTCCCGGCGGTGCGCCCGCACAAGCGCCAATCGACCCGGATCGAGCTGCGTTGCCCCGACCCCTCCTGCAACCCGTATCTGACCTTCGCGGTGATGCTCGCCTGCGGGCTGGACGGCGTCGAGAAAGACCTGCCGTTGCCGGAGCCGGTTGAGGAGAACCTGTACCACCTGACCGAGGAAGATCTGGCGCGCCGCAATGTCGGCGTCCTCCCTGCGACCCTCGGCGAGGCGGTGGCGGAGATGCAGCAGGATCAGGTGG
>DATCMP010000357.1:0-2176 GCA_036563365.1 Thermomicrobiales bacterium | reverse complement strand
CCGAGCCGGCGTTGCAGGGCGGGATGCTCCTAGGCGCGAGCGGGGGCGTGATCGGCCCCGGCATCTTCGCGGCCTATGTCGCCCAGGCGTACGCCTTCAACCTGACCGCGGCCCTCGCCTTCCGCCGGTACGGTTTGCTCGCCCCCGTCCTGCTGCGCCTCGCCTACTACCTGGTCTGGCACGTCGCCTACGGCAACTTCCTCGCCTGAGCGTGCCGCCCGGTCAGGCCCGCGAAGTGACGCGCAGGTAGTAGCCGTCGGGATCGGCGAGCCGGAAGTCGGTCAGCCCCCAGGGCCGAGCCCGCACTTCCTCGAGCACCGGGTAGCCCGCGCCCGACACGCGCTCGCGGTAGGCCGCAACATCGTCCACCTCGAGGACGATCTCGACGCCCGCACCGCGATCTCCTGCCAGCCGACTTCGGGTGAAGTAGCCGCCCGCCTCCGGCAGCTTGGCGACCGGGCCGAGCCCGAGGGTCACCCCGCCCGCGCGCAGGCTGGCGTAGTCGGGCTCGCGGCGCGCTGGGGTGAAGCCGAGGGCATCGCGATAGAAGGCGATGGACGCCTCCATGTCGCGCACGAACAGCTCCAGTCGCAACCCCATCACCATCATTGTGTCCCCTTTGTCGCTCCCCTCGTCGGCCCGGTGCGGCTGCGACGACAGGGCCAGGATACCACCGCCGCGCGGATCCTCCCCGCAACCCGCGAGTCGTCGCGGCCTCCTACTGTCGGCGGTCCTAAAATGTTCCTCCTGAGCATACAAATCGACAAATTCAATGCCAAGTCCGAAACGTCCCGCGCCTGGCTTCTGCTTATGGTAGGCCGCTTCAGATGGTGGCCTCGTGAGTATCGAGTCGAAAAACGCGCTGCCGTGATTAGTGCACTGTGGGCAAGCGTATAGACGGGTCTGAGCATATGGGGCGACGCAGGTGGAGGAACAGTCCCAATTCTCCGCATTCTGCTGTGGAGAGTGGATCACTGCAGAGGGCGATGGAACGAGGCTCCTGGACCCTTAATCAACAATTTGCGGCGCGTGTCACTCATGATTGTCGCAGTCGAGAGCCAACCGGTTGGTGTAACTGGGGGGGGCGGGACGGTAATGTGCGGAATGAGTGCCACAGCACGGGGCGACACGGGTGGGGGTCGTTCTCCGAGCTGGTAGTTAGGTGGTCGGGGCGGCCAATCCGCTCGCCCGGTCGAGCCTCCCCACACAAGGAAAACCAGCTCTTATCCCTTGCACACCGCTGTCCTGGCCGTTTACTCCGTCTGACCTGATTCTCCGGTAGTCCCCCCCAGGGTGCCGGGATGTTGCTGCGGCTGGATTAAACGGCCAGGACAGGAGTTGCACCACTAGGCCAGAGCAGGCTGCTCGGACGAGTCGGCGGGGCCTATCGCTAGAAAGTTATCCCCACAATCCGGTGCTTATCCACCGCTTGCGCACCACATATATCCTGCTCGGCCAAGCCCTAGCCTGGCCGGCTCGTCCCTCTAGCACCGGCTCCAGGCACTCCTGCGCCCGGACTGTGGCAGCGCCACCCAGGACGGATGAACCGGCCAGGTCCGCACAGCGCCGCGTGCCCGCGGTGCAGCCGATGGTGCAGCCAGGCCCGTGGAATCCGGTGGAAGCGGGCGGGGTGCGGGGCGGCGTCCTGCCCCGGTGCGGCGGGGATCGTGGATCAATGTGGAGGCCCGTGGCGGGCGTCGCGCAGAGCTTAAAATCCCTTTGCCGCAAGGCAGTGACGGTTCGAGCCCGTCCGGGGCTACCACCGAGTTTTATGAGCAATAGCAAGGAAAAGCGGCGGGATACCTGAGCGTGGGTGGCACGACACTCTTCGCCGCGGGGAGGTGGTCGTGGGCTCCCCGGTCGTCTAATCCTGACCGCGCGTTTGCCTCGTTCGCTACGATACATTGTGCGCTGGCACGACATATACCATTGCCCCCCCGGCAGGCGGGCCGTACGCCCCGTACCTTCCCCAATGCCTAGTGCTCCGTTACTCGTGATTCGTGGGGTAGAGTCGGCGGAGCTTGATGCGGGCGTCGTCCGTGGTGAAGCGCCACTGGATGGGTCGGCCGTCGGCGTTGCGGCGGTCCTGCCAGGCGGTGACCTCGGCTTGGAGGGCGGCGTGGTCCGGTACGCGACGGTCGAGGCACTGGCGGCGCAGCACGCTCAGCTCGATCTC
>DATCMP010000355.1:0-4188 GCA_036563365.1 Thermomicrobiales bacterium | reverse complement strand
GCCCGACCCCGCATGCTAGCGCTGACGGCCCGCTACGCCGACCAGTGGAACACGGATTGGAAGTCGGCGGCGCAGGTGGCGGCGCTACAGGGGCCGGTGGATGCCGCCTGCGCCGACGCCGGGCGCGACTCTGCCACGCTGGAGCGCACCGCCGCCGTGGCGGTCGCGGCGCCCGGCGTGGCGCGGCAGGGCGTGCTCGACTTCCCGAACGAGCTCGCCGGCACGACGGAGGAGCTGGCGGCGCAGCTCCGCGCCTACGCTGCCGCGGGCATCACCCACCTCCAGGTGCTGCTCGCCCCTAACACCCCCGCCGGCATCGCGGCCTTCGCCCCGGTCCTGGAACTCCTCCAGTAGCGGCATTGCGGCGGAGCGTCCCCTCACGCGCCCCCGGGAGCGCAGCTTGACGCGCGACGTCCCGGCCAGGACAATGATCCCGGGTGGCTATGCAGCCGCGTCACGGCGATCGTCCGGGCCGGGACCGCGCGAAGCGGGACACACCATGGGACATATTCGGCTCGGGACAATCCCCAAGAGTCGGCGCTGGCATACCGTCGTCGCCCTCTTCGCCGGCGAGGAGGACCGAGGCGGCGGCGGCACCGCGGTGCTCGTGGCCGACGTCGGGCGCGTGGCCGACGCGACGCTGACGGCGGCCCGGCAGGGCCTGGAGCGGGCCGTCGAGGATCGCGGGCTGCGCTACACCTTCTATCTCCTCACGCAGATCATCCTGGCGGCCCGCGAGAAGAGATCTCCAAGGGGCTGGCTTCTAGCTGTCCACCATTGTAATGAACCTGGCTGTCGTTCAGATGGATTCTAAGCTTGCGAGTTGGGCAGCGGTTCGGCAAAGGCGCCACGTTCTGCTTTTGAGTTTCCATGACGCATGTGATCGAACACGACCTCCACCACGGCGGCGAAATCTCCCTCACCCTCGGCAATCACGGCCTGAAGGCGCTCGACCTGTAGCGCCTTCAGGCCGTGATTTGTCATCATGGGACGTCGCCCCCCCCGCATCGTCTCGTGAGCTAACGTCGTACTGCGGGGGGGACTTCGGCATCCGCGCGAGGGCTCAATCGATGATCAACTCGATCAGGAATGGCCCTTGCTGCCCAAAGCTCTGCGTCAGCAGATCGGCGCAGCCTTCCATCGTCGTCGCGCGCGCCGCCTCCACGCCCATCCCCTGGGCGAGTTGCACCCAATCGAGCGGCGGATCGTTCAGGCCGAGCATCCGCATCGCGGTCTCGCCCGGTGTCGCGCCGACATTCGTATATTCCCCGATCAGGATGTTGTACTTGCTGTTGTTCAGCAGGTTCGTCGTACATGGCAGTCGCTCGCGCGCCTGGGTCCAGAGCGCCTGCAACGAATACATCGCCGAACCATCCGCCTGGAGGCTGATGGTTCGCCGCTCCCCGCGACCGCCGATCGCCGCCCCGGTCGCCATCGGCAACCCGTCACCGATCGCGCCACCGGTCAGTTGCAACCAGTCGTGGGGCGGGGCCGCGTACGTGTGCTGGTAAAAACCGCGTCCGAACGACACGCTCTCGTCGGAGATGATCGCATTTTCGGGCATCAGCGCCGCCACGGTCTGCGCCAGCGACTCGGGGGTGATCGCGCCGCGCGAGGGCACCGGGGGCGGGCCGGGGTCCGGGATCGCCGCTTCCGGCGCGCCGAGTTCTTCGACCAGCATCCGCAGCGCCAGTTCCCCATCCTGCTCGGGGCGCGCCAGCGTGTGCAGTTGGGCGTGCGGCGGGTAGTGCCGCGACGGCTTGCCCGGATAGGCGAAGAAGCCGACCGGCGGCTTGGCCTGCACCAGAACAATGTGCTTGAACCGGCCCAACGCCGCAGTTGCCGCATCGACGGCGTAGGGGACACGTTCGAGTTGCAGGCGACCGCGACCGCGCGCCAGCCGTCCATTCCCAAAATCGACCAGCAAGGCAGCGCCGGTCGCCTGGGCGATCCGCCAGACCAGCGCCTGCGCCGGGGCGAGTGCGGCCTGACCCGACAGCAGGATCAGCGTCTCTTTGCCATGATCCCGCAGCGCCCGCGCGGCGGAACCGACCGCATGGGGATCGAGCGGCACCGTCGCCGGGACGGGGAGGGCCTGGGCGATCGCGCCGCCGCTATCCCAGGACGTATCGGAAGGGAGGATCAGGGTGGCGATCTGCCCCGGTGCCGTGCGCGCCGCCTGGACCGCCGCTGCCGCATCCTGCCCGACCTCGGCGGCGGCGGTGCTGGTCCGCACCCAGCCCGAGACGGTGCGCGCCAGCGCGTCCGTGTCGGCGGTCAGCGGCGCGTCGAAGGGGCGATGGTAGGTCGCCTGATCGCCGACGATATTCACGATGCCGCTGCGCGCCCGGCGGGCGTTGTGGAGATTCGCCAGCCCATTAGCGAGCCCCGGCCCGCAATGGAGCAGCGTGCAAGCGGGCTTCCCGGCGATCCGGTAATAGGCATCGGCCATGCCGGTGACGACATTTTCCTGCAACCCCAGGACGCAATGCATCCCGGGGATCTCGTCGAGCGCCGCGACGAAGTGCATCTCGCTCGTGCCCGGATTGGCGAAACACGTATCGATCCCCGAGAGCAACAGGGAATGGACCAGGCTTTCCGCGCCATTCATCGGCTCTTCCTCACTAACGACAGGCATACGTACGCCAAGGCAGCGACGCTGATCAGCTCTTGCCCCTCGCGACTACATCGGCATCGTATCATAGCTCGGCAATGAAGAAGACAGTGCTGCAAGGAAGGGGCAAGGCTCGGGTGCGAGGCGCTGGCGACGCTGGATGGCGATCGTGGTCCCCTGACGGGTCACCTTGACGTTTGCCCCCCGATCTGCCGATAGAACAGGAGCACCGCGAAGACGATCAGCGCCGCCAAACGCCATTAATCCGCCATACGCCGAGCGTCCCCCTACATATCGTATACCGCGATGCCGCCCGGCCACCACCGCCCAAAAAACGCCCGCAGTCAGGCAAGAGCGGGTGCTATGCCGATGGGATACGCGACGCCCTCACCCCGCTAGGGCACACACACCACCCCACCTCCCAACACGTCACCCCTCCCGCCCCTGGCGGGTGCCCTCCGGGTGGCGGGGCGGGGGAGCGGTTCGCTCCCCCATACCCGCCAACGTCCACGCCAGCAGCCCGCACAGCACGAACCCGATCGCGTTGACCAACCCGTGGAACCGCACCATCAGCGGGATCGTCAGCCCGATCATCGGGAACGGATCGCGCAGCGTGTAGGCACACGCCAGGGCCATCGGCAGCAGCGGGGCCAGCGCCGAAACGAGCAGCAGCCCCCGCGCGACCGGCGAGCCGAGCCGCCGCACGAGCGTCGCCACGACCCCGGAGAGGGCCAGCAGGCAGACGGTCAGCAAAAACGCCCCCGGCGGCTCGGGCAAGAGGTCGGAGATCGCCAGCGCCACCAGCGGGATCGCCGCGATGATCCCCGCCACGATCAGGCGCAGGAGGCGGCGCGGCAGCGCAGGCGCGACGGGCCAGTGGCGGCCCGCCAGCCCCGCCAGCAGCAACGCCCCGAACCCCGCGTAGTGGAAATGCGCCGCCGTCAGCGACACGATCGGCTCGCTGAACCCGCCGAGCGGCAGCCCCGCCCGCGACGCGCAGAGCCAGCCCCCGCCAACGACTAGCGAGCCCAAGCCCGCGTCGATCGCCACCTCTTCCGCCCGCGCGAACCGGTGACCCCAGAAACGCCCCAGGCCCACCAGCGCGACGATCGCCGTCTCGATCAGCCACGGCAGCGCCAGCAGGCCCGCCAGCGTCCCGGTCGGCAGCGCGAACGACGCCAACGCGAAGAGCGCCGCGATCGGTTGCCCCATGGTCGCGATCCTGTAGATCCGCCCCACCCCAGCAAGCCCCTCGGTCGGCGCGACAAGCCCCAAGCCCAGCGGCACCGTCACCAGGACCGCCAGGGTCAGCGCCACGCCGATCTCCCCCACCCCGCGCCCCGCGAGCGTCGCCACAGCCACCAGCGCCCACACCACCCCGCCCACCGCCGCGCTGGCCCGACTGACCGCCGCCCACCGCCCGCCCATCGCACCCCGCCCAGCTCATCCCTTCACCAATCGTCCCATTCCTCACCATTATCAACCGTGTCCGCGCCGAACAACATCCCCCACCTGTCCGCCCCACATCGCCCAACCCCACCCTCCCCGCGTCGGGCTCTTCGCCGCCGCAGCGG
>DATCMP010000352.1:0-2860 GCA_036563365.1 Thermomicrobiales bacterium | reverse complement strand
TCACCTTATTCCTGCGTAATTCCGATTATGCTCTGCGCGTCCTCGATATCCTATATCAGTTGTTCCCCACCGCCTGGGAGAGCCAGATCGCCGCGCTGGCACTGGTGGGGCAAAACGCGGGTGCCTTCGGGATAATCGGTTTCTTGGTCCTTTGCTGGTTCAGCACAACCCTGCTGGAAAGTATCGGCCACGCCTTCTTCCATCAGTACGATCTGCCGATACGTCGCACGTTGCGCCTGCGCGGGGTCGGCCTGTTGCTCATTGTCGCGCTGGCAGTGGTCCTCGTCGCGACCGTCTTCCTGACCAGCGTGGCCGCGTGGCTTGGCGGCGAGGTGCAACTACAGTTCGGCACCGACGCGGCGTTCTGGCGCGTATTGGTGCAGATCGGGACCAGCCTCGCCGGTTATGTCCTCGCCTTTTTCCTCCTCTTCAGCCTCTACCTGCTCATCCCCGATGTCGGACTGCGCCCGCGCAACGTCTGGCGTGGCGCGCTGCTGGGGGCCACCCTGTTCGCGATCGCCCTCCAACTCTTCCCGCTCTATTTGCGCTTCCGCCCTATCTCCACGTCCGGCGGCACGATCGGTTTCATCTTCCTGCTCACGACCTGGCTCTATCTCCTGGCGCACATCCTGTTGCTCGGGAATGCGCTGAACGCCTACCGGTGGCGCAAGCGGCGCAATTGCCCTACCTCCGCCCCGCTGGTATAGTCCGAGGCGACGCACAGGGCCACGCGCCGTCTACACAACGATAAGGGAGGGCCGGATGCCAAGTGACTCCGCAGAGAATATCTCCTTAGAACACTATCCATACCCCTCGCGGCGGATGCCGATCGTCGCTTCGCGCGGCGTGGTCGCCACGAGTGAACCCCTCGCGGCGCAGGCCGGGCTCCAGATGCTCCAGAGGGGTGGCAATGCGGTCGATGCCGCCATCGCGACCGCCATCGCCCTGACGGTCATCGAGCCGACTTCCAACGGAATCGGCTCCGACGCCTTCGCGATCGTCTGGGACGGCAAGAAACTCCACGGGTTGAACGGTTCCGGGCGCTCGCCGCTGACCCACACCCCCGAATTGTTCGCGGAGCAGGGGCACACGACGGTCCCGACGAAGGGATGGCTGCCGGTGACCGTGCCGGGCGCGCCCGCCACCTGGCGCGATCTGCACAAGCGCTTCGGGAAGCTGCCGTTCACCGACCTCTTCGAGCCCGCGATTGCCTATGCCGAGGGCGGCTATCCGGTCTCGCCGGTGACGGCTGGCGGTTGGGGCGGCGCGGCGCGGAGCTACGCCGAGCAGAACATCGGCCCGGAGTTCAAGGGCTGGTTCGACACATTCGCGCCGGGCGGCAAAGCGCCGCGCGCGGGCGAGATGTGGTCATCGCCCGACCACGCCCGCACGTTGTGGCGGATCGCCGAGAGCGAGTCCGAGGACTTCTACAAGGGTGAGACGGCGCGCACGATCGCCGCATTCGCCGCCGAGACCGGTGGTTACATCACCGAGCAGGATCTCGCCGCGCACCAGAACGAATGGGTCGAGCCGATCGGCACCTCGTATCGCGGCTACGAGGTCTGGGAGATCCCACCGAACGGGCAGGGGATCGCCGCGCTGACCGCGCTGAATATCCTGGAAGGCTTCGAGCTCGATCGACTGCCCCGTGAATCGGCCGCCAGCTACCATCTGCAAATCGAGGCGATGAAACTCGGCTTCGCCGACGCGATGCACTATGTCGCCGACCAGGCCCATTCCACGGTGCCGGTGAAGGGCTTGCTCGACAAGGCATACGCCGCCGAACGCCGCAAGCTGATCGGCGACCACGCGCTCGATCCGGTCCACGGGAAGCCGCCGACGGGCGGGACGGTCTACCTTTGCGCGGCTGATGGTGACGGGATGATGATCTCGATGATCCAGTCGAACTATCAGGGATTCGGCAGCGGGATCGTCGTGCCGGGCACCGGTGTCGCCCTGCAGAATCGCGGGGCCGGGTTCGTTCTGGAGCCGGGACACCTCAACCTCGTTGCGCCGGGCAAACGCCCGTACCACACGATCATCCCCGCCTTCATGACGCGCGGCGGCGAGGCGGTCGGCCCGTTCGGCGTCATGGGTGGCTATATGCAGCCGCAGGGTCACTTGCAGATGGTCGTCAATCAGATCGACTACGGGATGAACCCGCAGGCGAGCCTCGACGCGCCGCGGTGGCAGTGGCTCAAGGGGCGCGAGATCTCTATCGAGCAGGGTGTGGCGAGCCACATTCTCAGTGGGCTCGGCGCGCGCGGCCACGGGCTCACCGTCCTCCACCAGGGTGGGTCGTTCGGCAAAGGCCAGATCATCCGCCGACTCGCGAACGGCACCTACATCGCCGGGAGTGAGCCACGCGCGGACGGTTGCGCCGTCGGCTTTTAGCAAGTCGTGGGTCGTGGGTCGCGAGAAGGTTTGCTGAGGTTCGTTGCCTGTCGATCAGCACCGCTTCTCTCGCGACCACCACCCACGACTCCGCGGAGGCACCCATGTCCTGGCTGCTTCACACATTCGGCGTCGCCAAGCCGATCATCGGCATGATCCACCTGCCGCCGCTGCCCGGCACGGCGCTCTACGATGACGCGGCGGGGATGGCGGGTATCGTCGCCAGCGCGCGACGCGACGCCGCTGCGCTGCAAGAGGGCGGGATCGACGCGGTCATGTTCGGCAATGAAGGGGATCGCCCCTATCGTACGCGCGTCGGGCCGGAGACGATCGCGGCGATGGCGGCGACCGTTGCGGTTATCGCGCCCGAGCTATCTGTACCGTTCGGCGTCGATGTCCTCTGGGATCCGCGCGCCACGCTCGCGGTCGCGAAGGCGACCGGGGCACGGTTCGCCCGCGAGGTCTT
>DATCMP010000346.1:0-9719 GCA_036563365.1 Thermomicrobiales bacterium | reverse complement strand
GCACCTGAGCGCCTATCTCCCGAACGCCCTCTTCCTGGAATACAACGTCGCCTCTTCCTCACTCCTCAACACCCTCTGCACGGTCCCGATACAGATGATCGATGGCGCGGTCACCGTCCCAAACGATCCGGGGCTCGGTGTTGAGGTCAACGAAGACATACTCAAACGCTTTCGCGTGCAATGAGTACAGCAAAAACCGATGCCCCGCAACGCGCCACCCCTCCCTCTTCAGGGGAGGGGCTGGGGGAGGGGTATCCTCTCTAGCAGTCAGCGTCGATCGCACTATACGGCTATGCCGTGCGTGTGCAACCGCTGATCACCAGGCGATAAGAGCCTATCGATGCGTGGATGGCGGCTGAAGCCGTCCGTCGTTCCGCGTCTAATCCCGCCACCACCACCAAGTACCAGTCCCCTCGTTAAGGAACGAGATCACGGCACAACCACCTCACCCGCCCAATATTCCGTCGCGTCACCATCTGGGTAGGCGAAGGTGAGGCGTTCGACACCGGTCGGCGTACGCCGATACATCCCGACGAGCAGACGGTAGATGCCCGGTGGGGCATCGGGTTTCAGTGGCACCGACCAGGGCAGGCTGACACGCTCGCCCGGCTGCCAGGTGGAGGCATAGTGGCCGGTCCAACCTGCGGGTCCGTCGTATTGGCCCCACACTTGCCCATCCGGGCCGATCAGCTGCGTGAAGATCGTGTAGTCCTCGGGCAATGTCTGTCGCGTCTCCCAGCTCAGCGTCATACCGAGCGCGCCGCCGGGCGTGAGCTGATCGCTGGCGAGGGCGACCTCGGTCAGCGCCAGCGGCGCCCCGGCCACTTGCGGGTCCGGCGGGGCCGCAACGACCTCGACCGGGATCGTGCGGCTCCGCTGGACGCCGCCGACGATGGCAAGCTCGACGGTGTAGGAACCGGGCTTCTCGGGGTACAGATGGGGGCTATCGGGGCCAGCCTCCGGCAGGGGTGCCCCTGGCGTGGTCGGGCAAGCGCGCACCGAGCAGAAGAGTTCGCCCGCCGGGAGGACGGCGGGCAAGGCGAGCGGCAATGAATCGCTACGCACGACCTTGCCCGCGCCGTCGCGCCAGGTCGTCGTGAGGGTCAGCGGTCGATCGGTGAAGAAGAGCTCTTGACGGGCCGAATTGTTCCGCACGACGAACGCGGGCTCCCAGAAGTCACCCGCGATGGCGAGCGAGGGCGCGTAGAAGTCGATCGCGATCAGCGGGGGCGGCGCGGGGGCGGGGTTGAGCAGATAGATCGCCGCCTCGCCGAAGTCGCCCGCTTTCTCCACCGCGCCGCTCGCTTCGAGTTGGGCGATGATCGCGTCCCAATCCTCCCGCTTGTACCCGTACTGATGGACGACGATATAACGCACGCCGAGGGTTTGCAGCAGGCCGATATTGTTCGCGTTCGGGTAGCTCACGTCCTCCGCGATAGTCCCGTCGGCGCGCTTGAGATCGCTGGAGAACGATTGGATCAGTTCATCATGGGCGCGCGGCACGAAGCCCGAATAGCCGCCGATGATCGGTTTCCAGTGGAATGTCGACCAGTACATCATCCTGGCGGCGGGATCATCGACCAACGCAGGGAACTCCATCACCGGGTCTTTGCCCGGTTGCTCTGCCAGCCAGCGATACGGCGCGGCGACTTCGGCGCTCTGATCCAGCTTGACGAGCCGCACCTGAGTGAACAATTCGATCAAGACAAGCGCCGCCAGCACCGCCGTCAGCCCGCCGCCGACGGCTAGGCGCGGGCGGGCGGCGAAGCGCGGGCTGAGGCGTTCCCACACCCACGCGGCCCCGCAACCGGCCAGGACGACGAGCGCGAGCAAGGCCAGCGCGCCGAAGCGAGCGGGGACGCGCATCGCCTTGAAGAAGGGGAAGTGCTCGAAGAGGAGCCGATATGGCAGCGGCGTGCCGCCGCCAGCCGCTTCCGGTCGCCAGGTCGGGCCGAGCGAGAGGATCACACCGAAGGCAAGCAGCAGCAGCGCGGCGGTCGAGGCGGCTGGCCGTCGCCGGAAGCCAACCAGCCCGAGGATCGCGCCGACGATGACCAGCCCACCGGGGAAGAGGGTATCCTCACCGCCCTTCTTCTCAGTCAACCGATCCCAGAAGCGATTGCCCGCCTGCACCCGCAGATACGATTGGGGCGTTGCCTGATATTGCTCGGCCTCGACCAGCGTCCGTTCCAACCCCTGCTGGTCGCGCACCAGGACGTAGGGCCACGCCAGCGGCAGGATCAGCGCCAGGGCCAAGCCCCCCGCCGCAACCAACTGTCCGAGGAATCGCCAGGTACGGATGCGCGGCTCGGCCACTACCGCGACGAGCAGGGTAATCACGATCGCGAACGCGATCTGGAACCCGACGTAGAAACTGGTCAACACTTGCACGGCGAAGAGGAGGCCGAAGATGATCGTATCGCGCCACCGCTGCCGCTGGATCAGCAGCACCAGGACGAAAAGCGCCCACGGGGTCCAGGCGTGGCCGAGCTGGTTAAGGTGCCAGAGGTGCGCGAAGCGGTACGGTAGGAAGGCGTAGGCGAGCCCCGCAACGAACGCGACCGCCCGATTCCCGGCCAGCAATCCAACGAGCGCGTAGATCCCACAGGCCGCCAGCACGAACGTGCCGAGGACGAGCAGGTTATTCGCCAGGATTCCGTTGCCGGTCAGCAGATAAATCGGCGCGGCCATCAGGCCGGCGGGGATATTGGAGTCACTGTAAGCGAGGGTGTATTTGAGAGGATAGAAGGCATTCGTGTTGTACAGATGAAGCGGGTCGGTGATCAGCGCGTGCTGCACCCAGCGCGAGATCCAGATCTGGAGCAGCGGATCGCCGCCGGACGGCATATAGGTGCTGAGGCGGGTGATCCACGGCCAGGTCATGATCACGGTGGCGAGGCAATAGCCCAGGAAGACGAGCAGACGCCGCACCCAACGAACCGTCCGCTCATCGAGGTTCGCGCCGGGAACAGTCGTCTCAGCAGTGGAGGCAAAGGGAGCAGCCAGTGATGGTGCAGCTGTCGTCGCCATGTCGGCAGTTGGGCGACGGGAAGGTTGGCGTATGCTGGACATATCTCGCTCTCGTACAGGTCACCGCACGACCCTCAACGTTTTCAGCTGGAATACGTGGGGTATTGTACCCGCCCAGGCGATGATTGCCACCATGAAGCGAGAGCAACGTTCGCAAGTGAATGAGCCCTATATGGAGAGCGAGAGCACAATAGCGGGAGCAAGGTTACTGACGGCAGTGCTCACACCTGGACAATCGGCTCCGCAAATGCTGTCTTTAACGTCTTGAACGCCGTCGGCGCAGCGCCATTCTGCCAGCGCGCAAAGATCTGCTCGGCGCACTGGTGTGGAGTGGCGGTAGAGGTATCAACCTCAACATCGTAGGGCAGCGTGAGGTCGCCATGACGGTGGACGCGGCTGTATTGCCAGCGCACCACGCCCTTCGCCGAGCGGTCGCCGCGCGCCAGTTCGCGCGCCTCGACGATCGCCAGCGGGCAATGGACGCCGACAAACGTGACCGGGAACGGCTGCCAGAGGGCGACACACTCGCGCAGCCACGGCGGATACCAGAGGACGTGATCGACGACGACATCGTTGCCGAGCGCGGCGAGGGTGGCGACGGCGTGATGCATTCCCGAGAGGAGTTGGCGACCGAACGGTGGCAGGAGGATCGACGTGCCAGCCTCGCGTCCGGCCACCGTATCGGGCGACTCAAGGAAGAGGACCGATTCGGCGGCGTCGGAGCCGTCGCCAGCATCGACCCCCGGTGGCACCATCCGAAAGAGGAGTTTCGGCGGGCAGACCTCGACGTAAAAGGTGTCCATGCCGAGGTGCAGCAGCGGCGTCGGACTCAGCTCCTGCAACGCCCGCGCGATACTCGTCTTCCCGGCGCTCCCGGTCCCGTTGAGCAGGATGATCCGCCCCGGCATGACGCTCATCCCGCGACCTGACAGCGCGCGAAGGCATCGCGGAGCGCGGCGATCGGCTCGCCCTGCGGGATGAACTCCTGACCGAGCCAGCCGTCGTAGCCGGTGGCGGCGATGGCGCGGGCGATCGCTGGATAATAGAGCTCCTGGGTATCATCGATCTCGTGGCGACCGGGATTCCCGGCGGTGTGGTAATGCCCGAACCAGGCGTGGTCACGCCCGATCGTGCGAATGACGTCGCCCTCCATGATCTGCATGTGGTAGATGTCGTAGAGCAGCTTGACGCGCGGCGAACCGACCGCCTCGCAGACCCGCACGCCCCACGCCGTGTGGTCACACTGATAGTCGGGGTGATTGACCTTGCTGTTCAGCAACTCCAGGATCAGCGTCACCCCGGCCTCTTCGGCGGCAATCGCGACGCGCTTGAGTCCGGCGACCATCGCCGCCAACCCCGCCTCGTCGTCCAACCCGCCGCGATTGCCGCTGAAACAGATCAGCGCGGGGATCCCCCACTCGACCGCGAGCGCGAGGTTTTCCTTAATCTCGCGCTCGATCCGGTCGTGGTTCTCCCAGCGGTTGAGGCCATCTTCGAGCGAGGCATGGCCGCGCGTCGAGACGATCGTCAGCCCGCGCTCGCGCAGCAGCGGCCAATCGTGCTGATCGACCATCTCCAGCCCGCCATAGCCGATGTCGAGGCAGGCATCGATCGCTTGCGGCAGGGTCATCCCGGTACGCTCCAGGCACCACCAGGCTACGGCTTGCTTCATAGAGAGATGCTCCTTTCAGTTCGGAAGATGGCCCTCACCCCGCCTCGCATACGCTCGGCACCCCTCCCCTAATTCTAGGGGAGGGGGTCCGAACGCTACTGGTTTCCCGAGAACGGCAAAGCCACTTAATGGCTCTCGTAACCCAGTCCAGTGAACTGGACTTCGTGGCCGCAGGCCATCTAGCGCCGGATTCATCCGGCGACTCACATGTCCGGTAAGCCGCCCACCTGCCTCCCTCTACGCGGTCGCGCCAACAATCGTCCCCACGCTGAGCGCGGCGAAGGCGGCCAGCGTGCGCTCGATGTCGGACTCTTCGATCCCGTAATGGGTGACGAGACGCATCCGCCGCCCGGCATATGGTGAGGACACGAGAATGCCGCGCTCGGCGAGTTGCGCGCTGATGGAGCGGGGATCGACGTTCGCGGGCGGCTCGCAGAAGAAGATGTTGGTTTCGACCTCGTCGCGATCGATCGTCCAGCCGAGGTCGCGCAACCCCGCAGCGAGGTGCCGCGCGTTAGCGTGATCGTCGGCGAGGCGATCGACCATGTGGTTCAGCGCGTAGAGCCCGCCCGCCGCGATCACGCCGACCTGTCGCATCCCGCCACCAACCGCCTTGCGGTTGCGGCGGGCCAGCTTGATGAAGTCGGCGGAACCGGCCAGGATCGAGCCGACCGGCGCGGCCAACCCCTTCGAGACGCAGAACATCACCGAATCGGCGTAGGCGGCCAGGGTGCTGGCCGGGACACCGAGGGCGGTCGCCGCATTGAACAACCGCGCGCCGTCCATGTGGATCGCCAGCCCGCCCTTGCGCGCGACCGCCGTCACCGCCGCGAGATCGTCGATCGGCATCACCCAACCGCCATGCGGCTGCTCGACGATCAGCAGAGCGGTGCGCGCATAGTGCGAATCATCGGGGTGGATCGCCGCTGCGACTTCCGCCGGATCGAGACGCCCACGATGTTGCGAGACGGTCCAGGTGCTGACGCCGCCGAGCCGCGCCGAGCCGCCGCCCTCCGCGGAGTAGGTGTGCGTGGCGCGACCGCAAATCAATTCGTCGCCCGCGCGGCAGTGCGTCAGCACCGCCAGCAGATTGCCCATCGTACCGGTCGGCACATAGAGCGCCGCCTCTTTGCCCAGCATCTCGGCCGCGCGCGCCTCCAGCGCGTGGACGGTCGGATCTTCGCCGTAGACATCGTCGCCAAGTTGCGCGTCCATGATCGCCTGGCGCATCTCCGGCGACGGCAGCGTGACCGTATCGCTTCGCAGGTCGATGATCTGATCCATCCTCTTCGCCCTCCGTGCATCGTCCATCTAGCATTCCCATAGCCAGCCAATTATACCGATTGTGGCAGCACTCGGTTTGGGGGCCGAGCGGTAGCAGCTTTCGTCATATTCGCATGTTCCCTACAGACTATCAGTCAAACGCGTGCGTGTGCTACAGTGACGCGCAACAACCACGACAGCGTGCAGGGAGGATCGATGGCGACGCAGCAATTGACGAGCAGCGCCCCCACATTTGGCGGGACCAACGTAACCGTGGCCGGACTCTACCATTACCCAATCAAGTCTTGTGCCGGTACGGCCCTCTCGTCGGCTATGCTCGACGCGCGCGGTATCCGCCACGATCGGGAATTGATGATCGTGGACGCGGCGAACGGCAAGTTCCTGACGCAGCGCGAACTGCCCCGGATGGCCTTGATCGCGCCGCGACTCAACGACAGCGAACTCACCGTAACGGCACCGGGGATGCCGCCGCTGATCGTTCCGGTGATCGCGCACGGACCGACGAGCGTGGTCGGCATCTGGCGCGATACCTGCGAAGCGGTCGATCAGGGCGACACGGTCGCGGGTTGGTTGGGCGGATTCCTGGGCCACGATTGTCGCCTCGTGCGGATGGCGGATGATTTCACGCGGATCGTCGATCAGACCTACGCCACGAGCCCGGCTGATCAGGTCGGCTTCGCGGACGGCTTCCCCTGCTTGTTGATCGCGCAGGAATCACTGGACGACCTCAACGCGCGACTGGCCGAACCGCTGCTGATGAATCGCTTCCGCCCCAACATCGTCATCGCGGGCGGCGCACCGTTCGGCGAAGATCGCGTCGCCACCTTGCGGATCGGCGACATCGTCTTCCACGCCACCAAGGCGTGCGCCCGTTGCCCGATCACCACGGTCGAGCAGGAGACCGGCGAGACCGGCAAAGAGCCGCTACGGACTTTCGCCACCTTCCGCCGTGCCAAACGCGGCGTCCTCTTCGGTCAGAATCTCATCCACGCCAGTACCGGCACGATCAGCGTCGGCGATCGGGTCGAGGCGCTGACGGCGAAGGAGCCTGAGGCGTAAGAGTATGGCAGCATGGCGCAGAAAGGCGCTCTCACTATTTCCCGAGTTGCGGCAAGATATTCAAGACCCCAAGTACAGCTATTACATGCTGTACTTCGATCTCCTGCCGCTTTGCCGTGATTCACACGCGCATGGGGATGTTGCAACCTTACACAACATTTACGCCTTCGCCGAGTGGTGTTTAGGACAGCACCGGGCGAAAGATCTCGAAAACGCGGTACTGGTAGCATTTTACGAACACCTCTTCGATCATCGTGAGGATTGGGAACGTGTTACACCCTTCCTGACCCGTGAAGTATTCGCAGAATGCTGGCCGCTCTGGGAGTATCGCTGGCCGTACTGGACGAGAAAGTTCGGTGAGAAAGAGATGCGATCGCTGCGCCGAATATTAGTACGGGCACAGTCGCTGGCCCCAAGCATGAAAGAAGCGGCGCAGCAGCGCCAGGAGGAGACGATGATGGACGAGTGGTTGGAAGCCTCAGCCGATGTCGAGGAAGCCGCAGCGCTGACGGCGCATCTGGTATCGATCCGCAGTTATCCGGGCGAGGAAGGCGATGTGCAGCGCGCCGTGGCGGCGTGGCTGACCGAGCAGGGGCTACAGGCGGAACTGCTGCCGACGCAGGGTGATCGCCCGAACGTGATCGCCCGTGTCGAGAACGGTCCCGGCCCGACGCTGCTCCTCAACGGCCACACCGATACGGTCCTGGCGGCGCAGGGCTGGTCGTGCGATCCGTGGCAGGGCAAGCGCGAGGGTGATCGCTTCTATGGCCTCGGCGCGGCAGACATGAAGGCGGGCGTAGCGGCGGCGATGCTCGCCACCCGCGCCCTGGATCGCGCCCGCGATCGCTGGCGCGGCACCGTGATCTTCACATCGGTCGTGGATGAGGAAGCCTATTCGATCGGCGCGCGGGCGCTCGTCGATATGCGGCTACAGGCCGACTACTGCGTCGTCACGGAATCGGGGTGGGAGACGCCGACTCTCGGCGCGGTCGGCAAGGTGCTGGTGCGCGCCGACATCACCGGCAAGGCGGCACACGGTTCCTGGCCCGAGCAGGGGATCAACGCGGCGGTCGAGGCGGCGAAATTGATCGCGCGCCTGGACGAGATGCCGCTCGGCGCGCACCCGCGCCTGCGGGCGACGCAATGTGTCCTCTCGCTCCACAGCGGCAACGACCAGTACGTGATCACCGTGCCGGAAAAGGCCCAGTTCACGATCAACCGCCACATCGTCCCCGGCGAGGATGGCGAGTCGGTGCTGGCCGAGATGCGCCACCTCGCCAATGGCCTCAATTCGCCCGCGAGCTTCGATTTCGCGATCGATCCTCCCTACTACCCGGCCTGGGAGCTTCCCGCCGAACACCCGTTCGCGGGGCGCTTCGCCGTCGCCTACGCCGCGGAGATCGGCCACGCGCCGACCTGGACCTATGGCTCCGGCGTCGCCGACACCAATTATTTCGCCGCCGATCTCGGCATCCCCTCGGTCCAGTTCGGCCCGGATGGCGGCGCTTTCCATCAGAAGGACGAGTGGGTGGACGTGCGCTCGATCGCCGGGACGGTGCGTGTCCTCCTGCGCCTGGCGACCGACGTGCTGCGCTAACGGGACAGCCCGCGTCCACACCGATACTGGTCCCGTCGGCGTTGCGTTCGCACGACGGGGCCAGTATCGAGAATTTACCGCATTTTCACGCGGCGTTAATGGTCCATTAATCTCCCCACGCCCAGCCGGTGTTAACATCTCTCCTAGCGCACAATCGCATAATGGAAACGTGGAGAGGGGGACACCGGTGCAGAACCTACCATTCGACAAACCCGGTCGTTTTTACAAAGGCAACCTCCATACGCACTCGACCCGCTCGGATGGCGGACTATCGCCAGAAGACGTCGCGACGGCATACCGCACACGCGGCTACGATTTCCTGGCGCTGACCGATCATTTCCTCGAACGTTACGACTTCCCGATCGTCGATACCACGCCATTCCGCACCGAAGGTTTCACGACTATACTCGGCGCGGAGTTGCATGGGCCGGTCCTCGAAAATGGCGATCCCTGGCATATCCTGGCGGTCGGGCTCCCGCTCGATTTCGCGCCGCCCGCGCCTGGCGAGACCGGCCCAGCAATTGCCTCGCGCGCGGCGGCGGCGGGCGCATTCATCGGGATGGCCCATCCGGCCTGGTATAGTCTCAGCCTGGATGATGCGCTGACCCTCGCGGATGCACACGCGGTGGAGGTCTACAACACCGGCTGTGACCAGGAAATCGACCGGGGTGATAGCTGGCACCTGACCGACGTACTAATCGAGCGCGGCAAGCGTCTTTTCGCCTATGCGACCGACGACGCCCACTTCCGCGAGCGGCCCGACGCATTCGGCGGCTGGGTTCAGGTGCGGGCCGAGCGCCTCGATCCGGATGCCCTCCTCGCCGCACTGAAGGCAGGACACTTCTACTCCAGCCAGGGGCCGGAATTGCTCGACATCAGCGTAGCGAACGACGAACTCCACGTCGCCTGCTCACCCGCCGCCGCGATCCACCTCACCGGGCGTGGTTCACTCCGCCGTTCTCAGTATGGAGACGGCCTCATAGAGGCGACGCTACCGTTAGCGCCATTCCGAGGTGGTGCTTGTCGCGTGACGATCATCGACGGCGCGGGCAAACGGGCGTGGTCGAATCCGATCTG
>DATCMP010000345.1:0-4359 GCA_036563365.1 Thermomicrobiales bacterium | reverse complement strand
CGCGCACTTCGGCGGGCGATCCCGCGTCGCCGCCGCCCTCTGCCGGAATCAGCGCATGGGGCGGGGGTGGCGGTCAGCCGAGATCGGCCTGGAGTTGACGGTGCCGCGCGGCGACCCGCCGCAGCTCGTTCCCGACGCGATCGCGGCAGTCGTCGCACAACTGCTCCTCAATGACGGTGCGGATCGCCTGTTGCGTCGCCAGCGCCTCGGCGACGTTCTGCTTGAGCGCCAGATCCTGCTGTGTGTGCGCGGTCGGAAGCCCAGCGGCGAGGCGCTGGTGGTGGATTGCCTTATCGAGCGCCGTCGCCGCCCCCGCCAGGTCGCGCGGCGTCGCCGGAACATACGCGGGCCGACCCGCCGCGTCGGTGACCGCCCGCCCGCCCTTATCGAGGAGCGGGCGCGGAGCCATCGCTCGTAGGGCGACGTTCAGGAGCACCCTGGCCGCCTGGGCATGCTGTTGGATCAGCGCTGCACGGTCCGCCGCAACTGCGTCGTCACGCTGCCGCCGCTGGTCCGCATCGTAGTACACTGCGCGCTCGCGCCAGCGCCATTGTTGGCACCAGCGGTCGAGGAGTTGCCTACTTTTCGACAACCTTCTGCTCAGTCCGGTGATGGTGTCGCGCGGCTCCCTCTCTAGGAATATCTTGAACGCCGCGTAAGCACGCTCGGGCTCACCCGGCTGGCGGTCATATGGTAGACGCTCCGAATTATCCAGCGGCAACCTCTCTCTCATCTGGATCCCCCTCCCCCTCACTACTTATTCGTCCCAGTCGCCGCCATGAAAAACATCTTCGTCGAACTCATCCTCATCCTCTCCCTGCCTAGAACCCCTGCAACCCCTAGAAGGCGCGACGCTGTCCTCGGTTCTAGGGGTTGCAGGGGTTCTAGGCATCAGGTATGGGCTGGTTGCGTAGGTGGGGCGGGGTGGTTGGCCGGTCGCTTTGCGCTCGACTGGAATCAAACGGAGGTAGCCGTGGTCTACCAGCACGTTGATGGCCGAGCGCAGCCGATCGGCTTTTCCGAAGCGCCGCTTGGTCGCCTGCCAGATGACCTGCTCAGCGAGCGGGGCTAAAGGCCCCTCGGCCTCGATACGTTTCGACAACCATCGTAGGAGGTACGCGGCATCGGCGTTGGCGTCGCCCCAGCCCATCGCGTCGGCAGCGGCGAGCGCATGGGGGATCGCGTACTCGCCGATCCGGATCGCCGCCTCGATGGTGTCGAGCGGAATCGGCACCGCCCAGGGCGCGGGTTCGAGCGCGTGTGTTGCCAAGTGCAGCAAACCGGCGATGCGCGCGACCGCACCGGGGAGTTTGCTGCCCCAATCGGCCATATCCCCCAACCGTCCGAATTCGCCCAGTTGTGGTTCGATCGCCCGCTGGAACGCCCGGAAGCGCGTCGTCGCCGCAGGGTCGAGCAGGAGCTGGTGCGGGATAGGCGACAGCGGCAGATTCGCGAGTGCGACGAGGCCCTCCTCATAGGCTGCGGCGACAGGCTCGGGGATGGGCGGCGGGCCAATAGCCCGCCGCCCAACATAGCTCTCGGGTAGGGCATAAAGGAAGCGTGCGGTCAGCCCTCGCCTCCGCAACGAAGGGTGGTTGGAGAACGACTGGAGCACGTCCGGCTGTACCGTCACGCCGATCGTGAGGGCGGGGTCATCAATGGTCTCGTGCCGCCCACGCCGGTTGACCACGATCCGATCGCCTGCGTGGCCGTGCAAGTAGACCTCCAGATTCGGTGCGTTATTCGTCGAGTAGCGCCCAGACATCAGCTCGAAGACCGTCCCCTCGGCACTCAGGATCGCGATGCGACCGCCCTGCTCGGCCAGGAGGGTCTTCAGCGTCTCGGGGGTGGCATCGTCGGCGATTAACTGGAGTTCCGCCGTGTCTGGCAACGCCGCGACTTCGCGCGCCAATTCCGCGGCAGCCTGCGCGGCGGCCCTGCGCTTCTCGGTGTCCTGCTCCTCCGCAGCGTCGCGTTCGGCCTTCGCGAGGGCCTTCTCCGCGATCCGACGCTTGCTCTGCGCTGCGTGGTTGTCTGGGGCGCGCATCACCCGCGTGCGGGTTTCCCACCGTACGAGTGCTCCGGTGGTCGCCCGCTCGACGGCTGACTTCCGGTTGCCCGAGCCGAGCACCGAGACCGTGAAGATGTTGAGCGGTTCGGCCCACCAGGGTTCCGGGGACACGATCGCCTTCCTGGCTACAGTGGCCGCGACGGTCGACAGAGCCATCATCGCGGCCACATCTGGTGGCGTCTGGGTCATCTTCGCCAGGGCTTCGACATATTCGTGGAGCCATCGCGGGAACGTCGACGTAGGGAAAGGTGGCAGTGCGCCTGCACCAAGCGGCCGGGGGTGCGACCAGGCGGCCTCGGTAGAGGCCAGTCGTGCGCGGAGTTCGCGCACGAGCTCGGCCATGATCTCCGACGAGAGATTAAAGGCCCGGCGCGCGTCCACTTCGGCCGGGCCACCATCAAACGTGACATTCCGACGGGTGACACAATGTCCATCGGCATCGCGCATGAGCACGAGCGCTCGCAGCGCGCCATCCGCTGCGAACGACCCCTCGCTCACGGTGAGCGTGCCCTGCGTGAGCGAGTGGTCGAAACACACACCGCGGCTCATGGCGAGGGTAGTCTGTGGATCGGTCCCCCACTTCACCAGCATGCCGGCGATGTCACCGGTTAAAGCCGCGAGACCACGATTGTCTGAGCAGTCGGTTATGAGGCCATTGACGAATGCCCCGATACTGCGGATGTCGTTCAGGACGAGCGGCAGGGGACCGTAGATGTGACGGTCATCGTCGCCTACGATGGCGACCTCCCCGATGATGGCGTCGCCTTCGACGGACACCCCTTCGGCGACAAGGACCAGACCGTCGAGGAGTGGATGGGACACCCGGTGTCCGATCGTCGCCGTCATTGTCGCAATCATCCGGTACCTCCTAGCGTGAAGATTCTTCCTGTTTTGCCAACCCGGCGTTGCCCACCGTTTACGGTGGGCATGGGGCGGTACGCCGCAATTCATGGGGCATCGCGATCGTCATTGCGGCCGGAATCGGGCGCGGACTGCCCTCCCTTTGCTGGTGAAGAGCGCGCTATCTCGGCGAGGAGCTTGGCGAGTGTGATCAAGGCGCGGTCTGTGGGCGGCTGCCCGGTGAGGATCGGGGGGGTGATCATCGCTGTACCCCCGCGTCCTCGCGTGCCCCACGGGCACGCCGCTGCCGGGCCTCGGCGCTGATCCGTGCCATCCGACGCATGTGTGCGTGCTGAGCATCGACAACGCGTCGCTGACGCTCTTCCGGCGGCAACGCATTGTCGGGATCGATCGCCTGTTCGAGTTTGCGGAGGAAACCGGCGCGCGCAGCGGCGGTGTACGGCCGGGGATCGTGGCGGGCGTGCCGCGCGGCAGCACCGAGCCGCCCGCGGCGGGCCATTTCCTCGGGGTCGAAGGTGACGACACGGGTGATTAGTACTGGGGAGGACAAAAAAAGTAACCGCCTTCCCGGTCACCCTCCCCACCAGAGAGTGCGACCTAGAAGGCGGAGTATTACCGCATATTCGTCTGTGCTATAGGGTAGCCGACCTTAGCGGCCGCTGTCAAGACGTACACAATTCCGGCGCCCGCAGTAACGGCAGATCAGATCGAAGGGCGGGGCGACCTGCTCATGAAACTGCCGTACATCGGTCCCATTCGATGGTGGGGAGCCTAACTGCCCAGCTATGCCGAAATCACTATCGGAGGATGATTGGAGAATTTGTCCGGGCTTTACACGCTTGGATGCAAGCCGACGGATTGGCTCGCCGAGACTGTATCGCCGCGAGCTGACGGGCAACGCTGCGCCCGTCACGGGATCGCGCGGCGCGCCAGCCTTGCCACTGCGCGCCAGCGCCCCTCGGCTCAGGCGATGGGCCTTGATCTTGCTGTCGAAGGTCATCCCCTCGGGCAGCCGGACCTCTTGTAGCACCTCGCCGGTACCCGGATCCGCCGTCGCGAGCCATTCTCCGATCCGTTCATCGCACCAACCGCAGATCAGATGTGAGCGAGCGCGATTCAGGCGGGCGGCGCGGGCATCAGGCGGGATGGCGGCAACGTCGACGGAGTCGGCGCGCGGTATCGTGGCGTCTGGCGGTGAGTCTTGTCGGTGCCCGTCACTAGCGCCGGAATCGGCCTCGAATTGTCTTTCGTATTCCTCGAATTCACCCACGATTTCCTCCTTCCTCCTCCTCCTCGATCCGACTCCCTGCCTATCGATCAACCATCAAACCCGAGGTTGTAAGGGCGAACGTACACGAGTTGTTGATGGAGGTCAAGGCGCTGAGTCTACCGGTAGGCTTCCCGACCGATTACCTGATCTGCCCAGC
>DATCMP010000342.1:0-20359 GCA_036563365.1 Thermomicrobiales bacterium | reverse complement strand
CGTACCTGCTGGTGGCGTACGCACGTATCACCTGATCGTCGGGAAAGATCCGGCATCTATTGGAACAACGGGCGCGAATGCCGCGACTCTTAGCGTTATCTTTGTGCCTTTCGGCCCAGGTGGGGTTACAGGCAACGAACTGTCGTCACCAACGAAGACGATTGGCAATCCTCCGGCGCGTCCATAGACATGTCTCCCTATAAGAATAGGTAGCGGTCCACAACAGGGCTACGATTACGCTGCTCAGACATCGGCGTGTCAAAAACGGTTAGAATATTCATACTAGCCGCCTCGTTCACGAACGAGGGCGACCCTTAGATGATGCGAAGGAGCGCGAACGATGCCGTTCAACTGGGTACCGAATCAGGATACGGAGCTATAGTTTAGGCCAGATAGTTATGGCGACTACGAGGCTTTGCACAACGTAAAAAGCGCCCCCACCGGATGAGGTGGGGGCGCTGCCAGCTTTGACCGGCTCTTCACTTCTTCCGGTCCGGGAAAGGGCAAGCCCTACGCCCTGGCTCCCGATTGGCATTGTGGTGGCGGCGGGCCGGGGATACTTCACCCCGACCGGAGCGCGGGCGACAGCAGCCAGATGGTGCGGCTCAATCGGGCGTATGCGGAGGCGCGCGCGGCGCTGGGGGCGGGGTGAGTCGAAGGAGGGGCGCGGCTGGGGCGATTCGCACGCCCATCGCGGAGTTCTTGTCCCCCGCTGTACCGCTCGCCACCGCGCCCCGAGGCAGGATAGCAGACATTTGTAGCTAGCGAGGAGGATCGTATGCGATGACCGACCCGACGAGCGAGTACCGCGACGGCCGCCCCCAGGAGCTCACCGGGATCTGCGAGGAGGCGGGCTGCGACAGGACCGGGCTGCCGTGCTGGCTCCCCGACCTCGACGGCACCAAGGTGTACGACGCGCCCGACGCCTACTACTGCCAGGGGCACATCGCCGCCACCGGTTTCTGCGCGGGGTGCGGCAACTTCCACGGCGGCGAGGAGTCGTTCGACCTCGACCCGCACAACCTCTGCGACACCTGCCGCGACGATCCCGACCTGAGCGACGGCGACGACACCGGGATCGACGATGAGAGCGCGTGGTTCGTCATCGATGACGCGCCGGCGTGGCCGCTATAAGGAAGGTCGCGGCTACGCCGAGGCGTGATCTGCTCACCCCCCCGGTGGTTCAGTCCACCTGAGCATCCGCCGGTAATCTACTGTGTCGGCGCAAGACCCGTTTGCCAGCTTGCGCATCGTCCTCGGTATAGAGCATGGCCGGCGGGAGCTTCTCGAATGGGACGAGCGACCAAAAGAGCGTTTCCAACGGGGCGGCTCGTGCCGCGAGGGATTCGGCATCCTGCGACGAGAGGGGGCCGCCCGCCGCAATTGCCGCCTCGCGATCGGCCTCAAACTTGGCGAGCTCGTCAGCCGAACCCTGATCCAGGAAACCTTGTACGACCATGAGGGCTAAACCTCGGGCTGTGCGTTGGCTGCCCCCTAGACGGTAGGTATTGTGCGGCGGGTCACCGTAGGGATCGCCAACGGTAAAACTGATCGCATCTCGGATCGCCTCGGTGAGGTGCCAGTAGCTAGACTGCTCACGGTCGACCATGTGCCCACTCCTTTCGTGTGACGCACAGCATAGCAGGAGAGCCGCCGGGCCGTACTCCCGCCGCCCCGATGGCGGCGCGCGGGCCTACTGCGGGCACCGGCAAGCGCACCGGCGGCGGTTCGGGGTCAAGGGCGCGACGGCGGCCAGGGCGGCCGCGGGACGAAGGTCTCGCGGCGAGGCGACGGATGGCGGATCGGCGCGGGACTGCTGCGGGATAGCTCGCGGCGGCGCGGCCCGCTATGCTCACGGGCAGGAAAGGGTGAGCGGGATGCGCGCCGTCGAGATGCTGGATACTCAAGAATTGATACGGGCGATCGCCGAGCTCAAGATCGCGGCGGCGCTGTCGCCGCGGCTGCCCCGTGCGTCGGGGGAGCGGCTGGCGGCGCTGCTGATGGAGTGCCGGCGGCGACGCCTCGCCCTGCAGCGCCCGGCGTCGCCGTACGCGCTGTCACTGCGGCGCCCGCTGAGATGACGCGGGTGCGGATCGTCGGGCGCGCGGTGGAGGGCGCGGCGTAGGGGCACCGAGACGCGGCGTGGAAGGAGGCTGCTATACTGCGGACGGTCCCCGACGCCACGCCTCACCGGTCTCGTTCCGGATCGCCGCCATACAGGGACGCCGAAGGAGCATCGCATGGCCGCCGAAGGCAACGCCCGATCCGCTGTCACCGCGCGCCTCACCGAGAATCGCCTGCTGGCCTTCCTCCCGGCTGAGGAGCGGGGCCGGCTCGCGGCGCGCGCCGAGATCGTCCACCTGGAGCCCCTGGAGGTGATCGGCCAGCCCGAGGAGCCGATCACCCACGCCTACTTCCCGCTCACCGGCCTCCTCTCGATCGTCGCCCTCGACGAGGCCGGGGCGGTCGTGGAGGTGGGGACGGTGGGCAACGAGGGGATGATGGGCCTGCCCACCTTCCTCGGCATGCCGTTGAGCCCGTTCCAGTCGATGGGGGAGGTGCCCGGCGAGCACGCCCGCGTGCCGATGGCTGACCTCCTCGCGGTCGCCGTGCACGGCTCCACCTTGCACGCGCTGTTGATGCGCTACGCCCAGGCCTTCTCGGTCCTCGGGGGGCAGTCGGCGGCCTGCAACCGGCTGCACCCGCTGGAGGAGCGCTGCGCCCGCTGGCTGCTGCTGGTCCACGACCGCGCGCGGGCCGACACCTTCCTGCTCACCCACGAGGTCTTGGGCCAGATGCTCGGGGTGCGCCGTGCCAGCGTGACGGTGGCGCTGGGCATCCTCCAGACCGCCGGTTTCATCGCCTACCGGCGCGGCGAGGTCACCATCCGCGACCGCGAGGGGCTGGAGGCGGCGTCCTGCGAGTGTTACGCCATCATCCAGCGCCAGTTCACCCGCCTCTTCCCCGACGACGCTCGCGAGCAAGAAGCCTGACGATATGACGTGGCCCGCGCAAGCGTGTATTGCTCGACGGCGGCGCAAACGGCGGGCTGCTGGATTAGCGGACGATCGCGGCGTAGTGATGAGTTAGAAGCGAATAGCGGAGACAGAAAGCACCCCCGGCGCAACTTGCGCCGGGGGTGCTTGTCTCTGCTGCTCGCGATCGGTTTATGCCTCTGGCCGTGCGCTATCCTGGTGCGGCTGATCGAGCGGCGGTGCCGGTCGCGGCGACTCTTGCTCGGGCGGGGCGGCCTGCGTGCCGCTTCGTGCCGTCGCGTCGCCTGCGCGGTCCTGCGTGCCGAGCACCGCCGTGCTCGGGATCGGTACCGGGGGCCAGCCCCCCCAGCCGGAACGATTGCCCATAGCACACCCCCTCGAGTAAAGAGCCAACACCACCAGGGTAGCAAGGCGGGCGGGGGGATTCCGTACGTTTTCTACAGGTCACCGGCCTCAGCGGAGCAGTTTGTCGTACTCGGCGCTGATGATCGCGTAGCAGCCGCACGCCGCGGCCTCCAGGCCGGCGCGGTCCCGGACGGTGACGTCGCCCCGGCGGTAGGCGATCAGCCCCGCCTCCTGCAGGGTGGCCAGCGCGAGGCTGACGCTGGGGCGGCGGACGCCGAGCATGTAGCCGAGGTACTCGTGGGTCAGGCGGAAGGTGTCGCCGTCGGCGCGGTCGTGGGTCAGCAGGAGCCAGCGGGCGCAGCGCCCGACCATCGGGTGCAGGGCGTTGCAGCCGGTCGACTGGGCGGCGAGGACGTAGAACGCCTGGGTGAAGCGCAGCAGCAGCGCGTGCAGGCGGCTGCCCGGGGCGGCGGCGTCGCGGAAGGCGGCGACCGGCAGGCGGGCGAAGGCGCCCGGCACCTGGCAGAGGGTGGTCAGCGGGCCGGTGTCGGTGCCGAGGAAGGCGGCCAGGCCGACCAGCCCCTCGCGCCCGACCGTGCCCGCCTCGACCATCTCCCCGTCCTCCAGGCCGACGACGACCGAGGAGCAGCCGGTCAGCGGGAAGTAGACGTGCTGCGGTGTCTCATGCGGCTCGTAGATGATCCGGCCGACGGGCATGTCGATGAGCTCCAGGTGCGGGCGGAGCGGGGCGTATTCCTCGGCGGGCAGGGCGGCGAGCAGGCGGTTGGCCCGCGGATCGGCGGTGGTGTTGGCGGGCATGGCAAGGCTCCCTGCGGGCGTGTCCCGTACTCGGGACCACCAACGGGGGGGCCACGCGGCCCATTTGTCAGCAATCGATCCTCAGTATAGCACACCGCCCGCTGGGCATCCGCGACTCCGTGACCACCTGGCGGATACTCGCCAACTGATACTTCGGCGCCTCCCCTACGCCGGTCTGCCAGGGGCCGCCCTCCTCGCCCGGTTGCATTTCGCCGTCGCGATGATTCCAGCGCGCCGACTAGCCCCCTACCGCCGCTGCAACGGGCTGGGGATGACCAGTCCGGTCAAGAACGAGCCGGAGCTGGTGAAGATCAGCAGGACCATCGAGGCGTCGACCGCGCGCTGCTGCACCTGGTCGGGCGCGAGGAACTCCATCATCAGGGTCAGCGCCGCTCCCGAGAGTCAAGGCGTGCGACTCTGGGGCTTCTTCGTCCGCGGGCGGGGCGGGGGCGTTGCATGGCGGGCGCGGTACGCCGCGAGATCGCCGCGCCGCACCACCCAATAGCGTCCTTCGCGCCGGGCGGGGAGGGCGCCGCGCGCGATGGCGAGCTGGAGCGCGTTGGTGCTCGTGCCCAGGAGCGCCGCCGCTTGGCGCAGGGTGAGGCGCTCGTCAGCATCTGGTGTCGGTTCGATCACACTCCCCCCTCGCACGGCCGCACCGCGTTCCTCGGCGAGCATCGTCATTACAGCGAATCCCAATGCCGATGCGGGCGCCACGGGTCCTTAGCGTAGCACGCGCGCCCGCGCACCGGCAGAGCCAAAAGTACCGGTACCTTTCCATCACCTCTCGCCTTTCCACCACTCGCACCACGCGCAGCAGCGCCCGCCGCACGGTCGGGCGTTGCTCGCTGTCCGCGACCTCGGCGCATGACGCGGCCACGGCACATAAGAGAGTGCCCCGCGCCGCTGATGAGAGCGGCGCGGGGCTGAGGCTGGGGATGGGGAAGGGGAGAGGAGTCGAAGGACCGCCGGGCGCGTCGCAACGGCTCCCGGCCGGCCATCCCTCCACCATCCCTCCACCGTCCCTCCACCGTCTCCACGCCCGCGCCATGTCAAGATGGGTGACAAGCGATATCCCTATAGTGACGGCGAGCGGAGGCGTGGGGGGTGAATCATGCGCATGGTGGAGGCTCGGGCGCGCTACGCGGCGCGGGTGGCGCGACCGGGTACGGCCCTGCTGATCTGGCGGTTCGGGGAGACACCCGCGTCGGAACGGGAAGGGCTTTATCCCTCGTTCGCCGCGGCGCTCGCGGCTTGTCGGCCGCGCCTGCGCGATCCGCGCTGCCGCGGGCTCGTGGTGTACGACGGCCGGCGCCTCTACGATCGGCGCGCGATCGAGCGGCTGCTGCAAGAGAAGGAAGTCTGATGCAGATCGACGCCGAAGGCCTAACGCTATCCCACCAGGAAGCGCTGCGCGCGCTCGGGTGGCAGCTCGACATGCGGGAGTGGTCCAGCCTTCGCCTCGATGTGCGGGGGGCCGATCTGGCGATCGAGGCCCGCCCCGTCGCACGGCCGGGGCAGATCGAGCGCGCGATCCTGGCCATCCCCGCCCTGTCGGCGCTCCTGCGCATCGAGCGGCGGCGGCGCGGCTTAGCGCGGGCGTCACCGACGCGACCCGCCCACCCCACCGGGCTGGGCTACCAGGAGGCGTTGCGCGTGCTCGGGCAGGATTTGGATCGGCGCGGGGCGCGCCTCGTGCGGGTGATCGAGCACGCCGACGGGCTGATCGTGCAGCGCCTGCCAGCGAAAGCCTCCGATACGCCACTGGCCACCGAGTTGCTGCGCTGGGAGACCCTGCAGGCGCAGCACGAACGGGCGATCCAACGCCGCTGGACGGGTTGAACGGCACCGGGCGGTAGTCCTACCCCACGAGAAGGCCCGGCGACGTCGGAGCGTCGCCGGGCCGGGGCAGGGATGGGGATAGGGAAGGAGGGATGCGGCGCTACCCCGCGTGGGGGCGCGGAGTAGCCTACGGTATGCCCGCAGGCCGCTCGGGCGGCGAGGCACCGGCGGGCGGGCGGGGATACGCGCTATTCATCGTGCTCTTGTTGATCTGGTCGATCAAGCCTTCGCCGACGGCGCGGATGAACGGCGTCGCCAGCGCGATCAGCCCGTAGTAGGCGGGGTTGGTGATCGTGTTCAGGTAGCCGACCAGCAGGCCCACGAGGATCGGGATGGCGTAGAGCAGCAGCGCTCGCCCGGTGGCGACCACGCGCGGCGACCGGCCCACGCCCAGAATGACGGCTTTGAGTCCTTCCATTACCGCTCCTTCTCAATAACCAGGTCGCACTTCACGGTGATGCGCCTGCTGTCGCCGGTGTTCGGGGTGTAGCCGCCGAGGGTGACGATCAGCTTGCCGTCGAAGCCGCTGCGCCGCGTGCTGATGGTGCGCGGCACGAAGTCCAGATACCGGATGTCATCGTTGACGTGCCGCACCACCGGACGACCCTCGGCATCGAGGTCGGAATCGCAGATCACGATCCGACCCTGCACGACCTCGATATAGCGCGTATAGACCCCGTCGCCGAACATCCCCGCCACACGGCCATTCTGGTTTTCCTGCCGTGCCACGTCCTGAATGATCGCCATCAGTTTCCCCCCACGACCGGCGAATCCGCCGCGCGCGTCTCCTGCGTCTCGATCCATGCCAGCAGCCCATCGAGCAGCCGCCTTCCCCGCACCACGCGGCAGGGTCGCCCGTGGCCGTCGCCCGCATGCTTGCCGTGCCGTATCTCATCGGGCCACGGGCCGGTGCCGAAACAGTAGCGGCACCGATAGAACGCCTGTCGCCTGAACCACCGATGCCACCACCGGCGGCGGATCGGGTCGCCGCAGCCCTGGACGAACGACAGGAGGCACTGGCGCAGCTCGCGGTAGTCCTCCGGGTCGAACGGCGGCATCAGGCGTCCCGCCAGGGGCCGATCTGATGGCCCGCCCACTCGATCTGGTAGTACCGCTGTTCTTGTGCGTTGTAGACGGTGAAGACCGCCTTCGCCACCGAGTCGGCCCGCCCGCCGAAGTTGACCCCGTTGACCACCAGCTCGCCCTGCTCATTGAGCGCGCCGGGGAAACCGGGATCGATGCCACCGATCGGCTTCTTCTCTACCACGATCGTACCCCCCTTGACTGCCGCGAGGATCGCGTCCCACTCGGCGCGCGAGAACGATGGGCAGCGCGCACGGTCCACGGCGTCGAACTCGTTATGCCCGAAGAGGCGCGAGCCATCGGTCGGCCACCCATAGCGCCGGTGGATGTCGGCAGCCAACGCCCCCACCGAGCGCAACTGCTCTGGCGTCATGTCCTGATACCAGAAGCCCTCGGTCTCGATCGAGATCGTCTTGCGGTTCGGGTTGATCCCGGCGTCGAGCCAGGCGGCGATCAGCGGATCGGCGCGGTTCGGTTGGTTGGTCTTGCCGTTCGCCCAGGCGGTGTCGGCCTCCTTGACGAACTGCCAGATCGTGCCGTCCTTGTTGACGAGATAGTGCGCGCTCGCCTCGCTCTCGGGGTTATGGAACCAGCTATCGACGCCAGCCTTGCCGCCCTCGGCGACGTGCATCACCAGCGCCTCGGGCTTGTGGCCCTGCCGCCCTTGCCAGATATTGACGGTCGTGTACTTCGGTGTGATCGTCAGCCCCATCGTCGCCCCTCCCGGTTCCTGCAAAATCTCCTGCCACATCTGCTCGATCGCGTCCCCATACGTCAGCCCCGGCACGGCCCAGCGCCCGCCCAGGCTGCGCCAGGTGGTCGCGTAGCCCTTCTTCGCCGCCTCCTGCCGCACCGCCGCGATCCGGTAGTCTTTCGCGCCGCGCGGGTCGCCGCACCACGCGAGGAGGTGGATGTAGTAGGCGTCGATCCCCGCCGCCCACGTCGCCCAGCCGCCGCCCGCCGCGCCGTCGTTCGTTGCGCCGAGCCCCGCAGGGTTGTGCTGCCACTTGCTGACCTGCCCGCCGAACGTGTAAGCGGCGGTTTCGTGGATCGATTGGGCGAACGCGGCATCGGCGGCGATCCCGTAGTACGCCCCGCGCCCGATGAAGCTATCCACGATCTCCGCAAGTTCGGCGCTGCTGAGGATGGCCGATGACGGGCGACCGAGTGCCAGTACGGCATTCCGTTTGCGCCCGTAGGAGAGCATCTGGGCGCGCGTGGCGCGGCGCTGGCTGCCGATGATCGGCTGGTCTACGAGGCCCATCGCTACACGTCCCCCGTGATCGCGGCGAGCTTCGCGCTGATCCGCGCGTCGATGATCGCCACCAGGGCCGCGGCGACCTCCTCGGTGGTGTCCTCGACCCGTCGCCGCTCGTCGTCGGTATGCTGCCCGGTGCGATGTGCCTGGCGCGCGTTGATGTGGCGCATCAGGGCTTGCACCAGCGGCCCCGCGTCGATCTGCTCGTCAGCCATCGTGCCTCCCTTAGTGCAGATTGCGTTCGCGTTCATCGGTGCGATCGTCGTTGTCCTTGGGTGCTTCGGCGATATGCTGCGTGACATCATTCGCCCGCTCGTCCCTGGCGATCTCCCGCTCCTCGGCGCGGTCGGCCCGCTCCTCGGCGCGACGATCACGGGCGGCGGTTGGGGACTCTCTGGCGATCCGACCCTTCTCCATTCGCTCGTGTAACTCCCGCTGGCGCATGATCAACCGGGCCTCGGCGTCCTCATCGTGGACACGCACCGCACGACGATCCCAGCGATAGAGGGCGATGGCGACGCCGATTGTCTGCGCCAGCAGCCCGAAGTAGAGGATCACCCGGATGTATTCGCGCCGCTCGATGCCGAAGTGCTCGACCCCCAGCGATGCCGGGAAGCGGATGGCATACAGGATGTAGCTCATGGTGGCGATCAGCAGGATCTTCAGGCTCACCCCGGCCCCGAACACGATTCGCGTCATGCTCGGCTGGCGTAGCCCGACCCCTAACCATGTCTCGTACGCCGCCGTCGCAATAAGGAGAATGAACCCCAGGAGCCCCACGACCGTCAGGACATTATTCATGGTCCATCCTCTCGGCTCGTCTCTCACGGTAGGCCGCCTGCGCGGCGAACTCCGCGTCGTCGTCGTCGGGGTTGATCAGGCGCACCCGTCGCCGATAGTCCAGCAGATTCTTCTCCATCCGCTCGGCCTCTTCGACCAGGGCGCGGCGCAACTCCTGGGCGCGGCTGAGTTCCTGTTCGAGGCGACCATCCATGCTAACCCCGCGTCCTATCCCTGACGAGCGTATCGATGACGGCCCGCAGTTCGCCGAAGGAGGCAACCAGTGTCGCGGTGGCGGCATTGTTCTGGGTGAGCTGTTCAAGCACCTTATCCCTCTCCGCCCAGGCCCGCGCGACGCTCTCCTGCGCCTCTTTCACCCGGACCTCGGCGTTCTCTTTCGCCTCGTTGACCTCGCGCTCAGTGCGGAGTTTCCCGACGATCAGCAGGCCGAGGATCAGGGCGATGGCGGTGACGGGCGTGAGCTTGCCGGCCATGTCGATGAAGGTCTGTAACTCGCTCACGCTGCCCCGCATAAACGAAAAAGCGCCCTGCCAACCCTCGCGGGCCGATCGGACGCTTCCAGAGCGTTGTATTCCGTTACGTCAATAGTAGCCGCACGTACCGGTCAGGTCAAGCGACACGCCGGGGTATCCCCGCCGATAGTCGCTCGGGTGCGGTAGCCTCGCCGGCGTCCACGTAGGCGCAGGAGCGGCGCGGGTTGTCCGGGCGCGGGTGGAGCCAGAGGCAGCCCGGCTTGCGCCCCGGTGCCGCCGTGGCCGTCTCCCAGCGATCCTCGCGCGCGTCGAAGACCCGCCCGCACCTCGGGCAGACGACGGGCGTCACTTCGCCGCCCCTTCCAGCCTCGCCAGGCGCACCTCCAGCGCGTTGATCATCTCCTGCTGCGCGGCTACTTGCCGTTCCAGCGCGGCGATACGGGGATGGTGATCGAGCAGGACTGCTTGCTGCGCGGCGTCGATGGCGATGGGGTCGAGCCCGAGCAAGTCGGTCGGTTCCCCGTCCATGCCGCGCAGCGCCACCGCACCGAGGGGAAGCGCGTCCCGCACGTCCTCGGCGATGAAGCCCAGATGCGGGCGGGCATCGGCGTCGTCGCACATCACGAATTCGTGGGGGTGGAGCGCCAAGAAGCGCGGCACGTCCACTTCCACCGCGACGATCGCCCGCTTCAACGCCCGCGATGATGGCGGCACGACGGTGGCTACGACATTCGCGCCGGGGATGACATATTCGACGCCGTTGTAGCCGATGTGTTTCCCGGTGTTCCCCATAAAGAAATAGCCGGTGGTCGGGGCGGCTGGTCGTACCGCGTAGATGTCGCGCGCCTTGAAATGCCCCTCGCCCATATCGAGGCCGGTGCCGTATGTCCCGCCGACCATGCGATTCACCACCACGTCGGCCACCCCGCCGCCGAACCCGAGCGAGCCGTTGCCGATCGTGAAGCGCATCCCCGGCGTCTGCGAGGTGAAGCCCAGCTCGAAGTCCCCGATCCGGTGGAAGGCCCAGGCGTGCTCCTTGAACGAGTCGGTCTGGAGGATCAGGTAGCCCAAGTCCGCGCCGCCGTTATGCAGCATCCTGAAGCGTGCCGCGTTCCACACGAGATCGAGAAAGGAGTTGTGGAAACCGGCGCCGGGCGTCGGCGCGTCGGCCCCCTGCCCCAGCTCGAAATTGTTCCCGTCGTCGCCGTAGATGGTCAGCCCGTCGGTGTCGAAAGCGCTGCGTACGTCCGTCCCGTTGTCGCGGTAGAAGGTCAGCCCGTCGCCCTGCAGCACGCCGCGCAGCTTATCCACCCCGGCGACCCGCGCGATCATGCGGAGCTGGTTGGGGTTGACGCCGGTGTTGCCGCGCAATTCGATGCGGCTGACGGCGGTGAGCGGGTTCGGCGCGACCCCGTCCGAGCCGGTCAGCAGGATATCCGCGAGGAGCATCCGGGCGATCAGCGCGTTGGCGCGCACCGTGTTCGCCGCGATGTTGGCCCCGTCGATCGCGCCGACCGTGCCCGCGACACGGACGGTATAGCCGCTCTAGCCCTGCTTGTTGCGCGCCCGCGCCCGGTAGTAGTAGATCGTGCCCGCCGCGATCCCCTGCCGCATGTCCACGAAGAAGGTGCCGTCGATCTCGGCCACCAGCGCCTCGCCCGCGCCGTCGCTGGCCGTGGCGCGGTAGATCTCGACGCGCAGCGCGCCGGTCGGCATGGTGACGTGGCAGATCACCGCCTCGCTCGCGCTCTCCGTGGTCAGGGTCAGGCCGGATGGTGCGCCGGTCGGTGCGAGGGTGATGCTCGCCTCGGGGGAGGCGTCGGAGAGGTTGCCGGCCTTGTCCTCGCCCTGGATCGTCACCGCGCTCGTGCCGAACGGCACCACGTCGGTCAGGCTCATGTTATCGCGCCCGATGGTGCGCTCGATCGAGACGGAGCCATTGGTGATATGCACGCGTGTCTGCCGGTAGTCGTCGGGGTAGGCGTAGCCGCCCGGCAGCGTCACGGTGAGCCACGCCTGCTCGCCGCCCTCCGCTGACTGGACGCGCTCGATGGTCAGGATGGGCGTGGCCCATTGGGGCGGCGGATCCAGGTCGGGGGTGTACGCCCCGGTGACGGCATGCGGCCCGTCGTAGCCGATTGCGGGGTAGCGCCCACCCGGTACGCCGCTGTTGCTGACCGGGTAGACCGCGCCGTAATAGTCCCCGGCCTCGAGATCGAGCGGGGTCCACGCGCCGGTGAGCGGGGCGCTGGTCTGCGTCGTCGGCCCACCGGAACTCGTCGCCAGCTCGTAGACCCAGCCGCGGAAATAGGGCGGGTTCAGATCGCCCCCCTGCACCGCCTCCATGATCAGCGTACCGGGCGTGGCCGTGCTGACGTTCAGCCCGATCGCGCTCCCCGGCGACACGTCATCGACCGCCAGCACGAAAGTTTTGAGTTCCCCAGGCACGCTGAACGCCCCGGTCCCGCCGCCCGCCCAGGGATAGAACGCACGGATCTGCACGTCCACCTTCAGTCCGGGTGGGAAGTTCTCCCCGAGGCTCGTCTGCTGGATGCCGCCCAGATGGGCCACGATCCCCGCCGGTTCGGCCCACCCGGATGCGACGAACGTGCTCTCGGCCTCGGCACCGAGCGCCGCCGCCAGCACGAGCAGGTTCGTCAGTTCCGTCGCCTCGCCGGGCGAGAGCGCGCCCGCGCGCGACTGCAACTCCCCGATCCGCTGCGGCAGCGTGCCGTAGCGGCGCATCGACACCTGGTACCCCGACGCCCCCTTGCCTTCGATCGCGTGCCAGTAGACCGTCAGGTTGGCGCGACCCGGCCCGAGCAGCCGACTCAGGTGGGCGGGGTCCGCCCACTCCGGCACCGTCAGGTCGGCGTCGTCGGTGTTGCCCGCGCTGGGGTCGTCGTCGTAGTCGATCTGGCCGAAGCGGAGCGGGGCGGTCGGGTCGTTCTTGTCGCCGATCAGGGTCACGCTCGACCCCTCGCGCACGCCCGTCCCGCGCGGCACGGCCAGCTCCACCTCCGCCCCGCCCTCGGTCAACGTGGCCCGGATACCGGTGACGATCCCGGTACCGCTCTCTTTCACCAGGGTCGAGACGCGCGCGGGGTAGGGCTGAGCCTGGGACTGGTAACGCTGATCGGCGTTCCGTTGCCGTGCTTCCCGCAGTCGCTCGTAGGCTTCGTTCATCCGCGCCTCCTCACCCCATGGCCAATTCGTTGAGCTTGATCGACGTGTCCCAGGTCACCCCGCCGTCGTCGATCCCGATCTTTATGGAATAGCCGGTCACGACGACGTTGATCGACTCGAAGCCGCCGTCGGGGTCCAGGTCCGGCAGGTCGAGCAGGTGGCGCTGGCCGACGTTGACCCAGGGCAGCGCGCCGGTCGCGACGCCCCCGCTGCGGCGGGCGTTCCCCGCGCGGAACTCGCGCACCGCCCGCGCGAATGCGGCGTCGGCGGTCGGCAACCGCGCGTCGCGCACCTCGCGGATCTCCCCCAACGCGCCCGGATAGCGCGGGTAGGCCGCGCTGTGCCTGCGGAACGACACCGGATCGGGGCCGCTCACCCGCGCCTGCGCGACCCGGCGCGGGGTGTCCCAATCCCCCTGGAGCGTCCCCGCGATCAGGGGCGCGGCCCAGACCCAGACCGGCGCGGTGGCGGTGTAGGCGGGATTGGTCGGCGTCGGCTCGATGACCACCCCGTTCGTCCGGGTGACCCGCGCCCTGATCCCGTCATTCGCGCCGAGCGATTCGATCATCGACCCCGCCATCGCCGGGGCCACCGTCAGATCCCCGATCTGCGGCGTCGAGCCGGTGACCGCGATCTTGGACAGCGGCATCCCCGCGTGCCGGGTCAGGATGTGCCCGAGCGCCGCGCTCAGGTGCGTGACCGCGTGGCCCGCCCAGCCGCCGCTGACGTCGCCCGCCGCGCGCCACTCCTTGACGACGATCTCGTTGACCTTCGCCCGCTGGGGCAGTCCGTTCAGGCGCTCCATCCGGTCGATGACGAGGCAGACGTGCCGCACCTCGCGCGGCCCGCCGAGGATGTCGGTCAGGCTCATGGTGATCACGTCCGGGTTCCCCTGGCGGTCGGTGAAGCGCTGCACCAGGGTCCAGTCGGGGTGCAGTTCCCACTTCTTCCCGCCCTCGCTCGGGTCGCCCGGCGCGACGAGGTTGCTGGTCAGGACCGCACCGGCCAGGATCAGCGGGGTGTTGGGCTTGCGCCTGATCTCGATCAGGTCCACGTTATGCCCGGTCTGCCGCGTGCCGATGTTCTGGTACTGGCCGTCGTAGCCGTCGGGGATCACCGCATCGCCCGCCGCGTGCGCCGCCGCCGCGGTGCCGCCGATCCCGCGCTCGCGCACGATCAGGCTGTCGCCGTCCTTGCCGACCCACCAGAAGCGCTCGACGCCGATCGTCCCCAGCCCGTGCTCCGTGTACTGGTCGATGTCGTCCACCGGGATACGCTGGCCGACCGCCCACGATGCCGGCAGATCGGCGGTGAGCCTGGGGGCGTCGAACGCGCCGAGGTCGATCCACCAGTAGGCCGCGCCGTAGGGCGGGATGAGGCCCAGGTGGGCGAAGCCCTCCACCGCCAGGAAGCCGGTCCCCACGGGATTCTGCCGGCTGAGCGATTGGGAGGGGAGCCAGGCGTTGCCCTGATTCGCCACCGCGAAGTCGATCTCCTCGACCGGGACGGCTGCGCCGTTCTCAAGCACCCCGCCCGTGAGCGACGCGTCGTCATAGTCGGTCCGCAGCGGGTCGTTACCGTAGACGAGTTTCATCCTGCCGATGCCGGGCGCGAAGAACCACTCGGGGTATTCGCCCTTCATCTGCAGGATCGTCTTGCCGGTGCTCCCGAACTGCTGCTCGAACGTGGCGCGGTCATCGACCACGACGATCGACCCGCGCGGGGGGATGCTGATCCCCGCCCCGCCGTTCAGCTTATCGCCGCCGTTGAGGTTGGTCAGGCGAATCAATGCCTCATGCCCTGCGCCGTCATCCATTCCCAGGAAGAGCGCCTTGCCCTCGCGGTCGCTATACCACTGGCTATCCCAGCCGAGCCAGAGTTGGATATCGTCGAGCTCGAAATAGAGGTCGTTCTGCACGAGCTCGTCGCGGTCGGCGCGGAACTTCATGTTCAGCCCGCCCGCTGTGACGCCGGTCGAACCGAGCGCGTCGATGTCGATCTCGAACGTCTGGAAGGTCTGCGCGAGCTTGATGAAGACGTTGTGATTCGTCCCCGAATGGCCCCATTGCAGGGTCATCGTGCGCCCGATGCTCGCGGTCGCGCCCGCCTTGACCCGGAAGCTGAGTTGCGCCGGGAGTCCGTGGTAGGAGCTGCCGATGTTCCACCCGACATAGACGCTGTTGCTCTGGTTCTGCGGTTGGGCCTTCGCGTGGATAACGTACTTCCCGTCGATGATCGCGGCGTCGAGGAGGTCGTTCGAGGTCGTGACCGGATCGCCGTTCTCGCGTTCCGGCACCGCCGCAGGGTCACTGAACGAGCCCCACCCGAGGATGTCGTGCCCTGCCCAGATCTCCGCGAACCGCGCCTGGCCACCCGCCGCCACCCCCCTGGCGTGGGGACCGCCGACGCGCAGGAACTTGGGGAGTTGCGTCTGCCCGATCGCGGGCGTCTCCGGCTCGGCGAAGACATCGGCGACCGCCACCGTGTCGGCGAGCTGATCGATCGCCTTCTCCGGCGCGCACGAGTCCTGGCTGATGTACTCGACCCCCGCCTCGGCCAACGGCGTTAGCAGGGGCGGGCTGGCCGCCTTGATCGACGCGCCCGCCGCCAGGTTGCGCTTGCCGAAGCGGTGCGCCCCGACCCTGATCCGCCCCCAGTAGCCGCTGTACGTGGCCCGCACGGTTGCCGTCTGTCCGAGGTCGGGGTCATGGCGCGACTGGCCGCTGCCGTCGATATAGCCCCAGGCTTCGAGATACCAGCCGCCCCAGCCCTGGCCGGGGAACCAATGGCGACCCAGGACCGCGACGGCGCGATCGGGCGACCAGACTCGCCGCGATTGCTCGTAGACGGTGAGGGTGATCGTCGCGCCCTTGTCGGTCACGTCGATCCCCACCCCCTCGGAGAGCGCCACCTGATCGCGCACCTCGGTCCACCCCGCACCGGGGAGCCACCCCGCGACGATCGCCGCCTCGTCTAGATCGCCGCGTTGCGCGCCGAGGTAGATCAGCCAGTCGTGATCGTCTTCGTAGCCTCTGGCTAACGCCTGGGCGCTGGTGAGGGCGGTGCCGGTCAGGGTGGCGCTCATGCTTTGCTCCGCTCCGCCGCCGTCCCGTTCGCCACGCCCCGGAAGACCTCATCGAGCCGTTGCAGGCGCAGGATCGCGCTCTCCACCGCCAGATCGGGGCGCAGGTTGCCCAACCGGGCCGCGTAGAGCGGATCGAGCACCTCCGCGATCGCCGCGCGCAGCTCCCGCGCTTCATCCGTCGTCATCCTGCCCTCTCCCGTTCGTCGGCCAGCCAGAGCGCCACGGCGGCGACGGTGCGCGGGTTCGCGCATCCCGTCACGTCGAGTCGCCGGTAGATGTCGCCGATACGCTTCTGCACCCTGGTACGGGCGCACCGCAGGCGCACGCCGATCTCCTGATCCGACTGCCCGGCCTGCAGCAGGCGCACGATGTCGCGCTGCATCGGCGTCAGCGCGGGGATGCGGCGGCTGGCGGCGGTCAGCGGCCCCATGCCTACCCCTTCCCGGTGACGACGACGTTGTTCGCCGCCGCGCCGTTGACCGGGCTGGCGAGCGCCCCGAGGATATGCACGCTGGTGAGGTTGCCCGCGAAGGTGTATTCGACCCCCGCGCCATCCTCGACCAGGGTGGAGCTGCCGGTGGCGGCCGCGTTGAAGTTGATCCGCAGATCGACGCCGGTGTTGTTCTCCACGTAGAGGAGACTCACCGCGCTCGCGAACGTCAGTTTCGTGCTGACCCCCGCCGTGAGGTTGGCGGGTGGCCCGGTCAGCGCCACCGGGGCGAGCTGCGCCGCCAGCCCCGCCGACTCGATCCGCGCGTCCACCTGGCTGGTGAAATCGGCGATCTCCGCGACCGCCGTGGTGTGCGGGGACACCGGGAGCATCCCGAGCGAGGTGCGCGTGGGGACGCCCTCGGCGGTGTAGACCACCACGGTCGCGTCCGGGGCGGGCGCGTCATCCAGGTCCAGATCGCCGATCGGCTTGAGGGTGAAGTCAGCGGACATCTAACGCTCCATTCCGATCGCCTCGCCCTCGGGCGTCGCCAGCACCGTCCCATCGGACCCGATCACAGCCAGGGCGGGCAGCGGCGGCAACCAGACATCGCCCGCCGCGAAGGTCGCGGGCAGCGAGCGCACCGCCAGGCCGAGGCTGTCGCTCAGCTCGCGCCCTTCCCCCTTGACCGCGATCCCCAGGATGCGCGGCAGCTGCAGGTCGGTCGCGAGGATCGCCGCCAGCAGGGTCGTGGCGCTCACGTAGGTGGTGGGCAGGCTGTTGCCGTTCAGCAGCACGGTGCTGCCCGCCGTGAAGCCGGTCCCGGTGACGGTCAGCGTGAAGCCCTGTATCCCCACGGGGACCGCCTCCGGGTCGATGCCGGTCAGCGTTACCATCAGTCCTCCTCCACTTGCGAGAACGCGACGACCAGGCCGTAGACCCGCCCGCCGCGCCGGTCCACCCCCAGCAGCGGGCTCATCACCGCCAGCACGTCGGTGTAGTGCGCCCCGGTCGCGCCCTCGGCGGGCCACTCGGTGCGGATCCTGACCCGCCCGTTCGCGGGCCGATTCGCGGTGAAGAGGAGGTATTGCGCCTCGCTCATCCCGTAGGATTGACCGAATTTCCAGGTCACCTTGCGCTTGCGGGCCAGGCGCTCGGAGCCGTCGGCGTTGGTGCCGCGCGACACCCGCTCGGTCACGATCTCGGTCGGGCGCGGGATCAGCAGCCGGGTCACCCCATCGAGGGCGTAAAGGTAGGCACGATTGTTGTCCAGGGTGCTCATCGGGTCGTCGCCTCCTCCCATTCGGCCTGAATCTCGGTGACGCCCTCGGCGAGCGTGGTGATCGCGGGCGCGCTCTGCCTGATCCGCGCGGCGATGACCGTGCCGTCCTCCATCACCAGATCGACGCGCCCGCTATTCACGATCTCCAATCGGACCGCCCCCACCGTGGGCTGCGCCGAGGGGCTGGTCGGCGCATTCGCCGGCGTCTGCACCGTCTTGGGCAGGTCGCCCAGCCCGCGCGCGATCTCGGCGGCGGGATCGAACGTCCCCACCGGCTGGGGGCGTGGCTGGTTCGGATTGCCGAGGACCGCCGCCGTGCCGTCCTCGATCACGTTGCCCTGGCCGTCGTAGATGCTGTTGGTCCGCACACCGACGAACCAGCCGGGGTGGCCGGGGTGCGGCGTGACCGGCTCCGGGAAGCGGTCGGAGACCACGCCACCCTGATTGCCGCTCGGCAGGCCGTTCGTCGGATTGGTCCCCGGAACCAGGCTCCATGTGTTCGTCGTCGGCTTGAAGTCGCCCCACTCGTCGCTCGTCGGCATGTTTTCGATGGGCTTGCCGGGCTTGTAGTCGGGATCGTCGCTCGGCATATGCGCCGGATCGCCCAGCGGGACGAAGACCCACGGCGCGTTCTCGCCCTTGACGATCACGCCGCCCTTGTCGGTGGAAACGTTGCCGCCGCCCCCGGACCCGCTCGGCTTGCCGCCGCCGAAGACGGTGAAGAGGAAGCTGCTGTTGATCCCTTCCCTGACCGCTGCTGCATCCCCGAGCGCCCCGGTGCCGCTGGGGGTTGTGCGCCCGCCCGTATCACCAGCACCGGCCCCGCCCCCCGCGCCCGAGTCGGTGAGCCGGGTGCCGGGCAACGACAGCGCGCGCGCGATCCTGGTGGCGAGCATGCTCACCGTGTCGGTGGGTTGCTCGGCCCCGGTGGGGCGATTGCCCGGCGTGCCGTTGCGCGACTCGCTGCGTGTGGCCGTGCCGCCGGCGGGGACCACGGTGGGGGTGTTGGGGAGATTGAGCCCCATCTGCTGGCCACCGCCGAGGCCGCTGGCGATACGACCGGCGGGGCCGTTGGTCCGTAGGAAGCGCTCCATGATCCGCCGTACCACCGCCCGGAGGGTGATCGGCACGCGCGCCAGTTCCGGCACGTCGGCGCGATTGGCCAGGAACGCCGCCTGGAAGTAGCTGGCGATCGCCGGCATCACCTTCTCCGGGATGATCAACTCCCGGCCCGCCTCGCCCATGAGGTACTGGATACCGGAGTCGATCCCCATGCCCTGGATCGGCTCATCGATGACGCCGCCCTGCGCGTAGGGCTGGTACGACCCACCGGCCAGGACCGACTTGGGGCCCGGCACGTTGTACATGTCCCCGTAGCGCCGTTTGATATAGCGGGTCGCCGCCGTGACGTTCGTCACCGGATCGAACGGATCCTCGCCCGGCAGGAAGTGATCGCGGATCACCTGCATCAGGCCCATGCTCGGGTTGCCCTGCGCGGCGTTGCTGTCCCAATTGTTCACCGCCGAGGGGTCGTAGCCCGACTCGTGCTTGGCGATGATGTCGGCCCCGACGAGCCAAGCGTTCGGGTCGCCGCCGCCCGCGGCCAGGCCGGCTCGCAACCACGCGGCAACGTGCGGCGGTGCGCCGATAGGATTGTCCGGCGCACCGCCGCCGTTGCCCCGCGCGCTGCTGAGCGTCATCCCTTTGAGCGCGCGCGGATAGCCGTAGTCGGTCCAGTAGTCGCTCGTCGGGCCGACGCCGCCGACGCGACCGCCCGCCTCGAACCACTGCATCTGGCCGCCCGGCCCGGCGATCCCGATCCCCATGTGCTGCACGCGCGGATCGTCGTCGGTCGGGTTCTGGAAGCCGAACGTCAGGAGCGGGTGACGGCCATGCTCGACCGCCCCGTAGATATCTTTCACGACGCGCGGCAGCCCGCCGCCGACGCCCGCCCGACTCGCCACCTCGCGGGCGAAACCGGAGCAGTCGAAGCCCACGCCCGGCGACTGGCCGCCCCAGATGTAGGGCAAGCCGCTCTGGCTCTGCGCGAAGGCGAGCGCGGCCTGGATATCGGCCGGGCCGGCAGCCTCACCGATCATCTTCTTAATCGCCGTGACCGCCCATTCGGTCGCCTTGCCCAGGAGTGCCCCGCCCATCTCGGCCAGCGCTCCGGGCAATTGAGGCGCGCTCACGCCCGCCGCCGACAACGCCGCCGCGACCAGCTTCTCCGGGGTGGAGGTGAAGAAGGACATGATGTCATCGAAGCCCGGCACGTTGAGCCCGCCCGCGAATTCAGCCAGGCTCTCCGGCCCGCTCGTGCGCGCGTTCGCGCCCCCGCTGTGCATCGGCACGACGCCGCGCTCGACCAGCGCCATCGATTGCTCATGGGGAATGACTTTGGCCCCGGCGGGGAGATAGGCGAGCTCGGCCCCGCTCCCCTGGTTGCCGTCGCCCACCCACGCCCAGCCCCCGCCCCAGTTGTTCGTGCCGGTGGCGAGTTCGGGGATCGCTTGGAACTCGATGCGGGTTGACGCCCCTAGCTTCTCCGCGATCCAGTTGACCGCCGAGGCCAGGCCGCCCCCGAACCGATTGAAGGCCGACACGCCGCTCGATAGCCCGGCCCGTAGGTTGGAACCGAAGCCGTCCATCACCCCTTTTATGCCGTCGCGCAGGCCCTCGAAGGGGCTCATCAGGGTCTTGCCCAGCTTGGTCGCCCAGGTGTCAAGGGTCGAGGCGATGCCGTCGGACCATGTCGTCAG
>DATCMP010000336.1:0-3261 GCA_036563365.1 Thermomicrobiales bacterium | reverse complement strand
GCTGGGCCGCCAACGAAATCACCGTCGATCAGCACGAGTTGGCCGCCGCTGACTGGTTCACCGCCGACGCCCTGCCCTCGATTCCGCCGCCACCAAGCATCGCCCGCCGACTGATCGATGACTTCATTGGGCGAGTGGGCGTAGTGAGCGAGTGATCGTAGTGGGCGAGTGGCCGAGTAGAAAATGCTCTCGCACTACCCCGTCGGCTACTGCCCACCGGCTACTATTACTCGCCCACTCACCCACTCGCACCACTACACCCACTCTCTTCGGAGCGCCATGACCATCGATGCGGCAAGCTTGCCCAATGTCCAGATTGTCCACCGACCGGGGGTGATCGATCTCGGGTGGGGGCATCCTGATCCAAGATTGCTGCCGGTCGCGGGCTTGCGGCTTGCCGCGACCGAGGCGCTTGATCGCTATGGCGCGGAGGCGCTGGCGTATGGCAGCGAGCGGGGGCCGGGGCCGCTCCTGCGCTGGCTGATCGGCTATCTCGGTTCGCGCGAGGGGAGTGCGCCGGAGCCGGATGAGATCATCGTCACCGGCGGGATCTCGCACGCGCTCGATCAGGTCTGCACCCTGTTGACCCAGCCCGGTGATGTGGTGCTGGTGGAGCAGCCGACCTATCATCTCGCTGTCCGCATCCTCCGCGAACACCCGCTCGAATTGGTCCCCGTCGCCAGTGACGCGGACGGCGTGCGCCCCGAGGCGGTGGCCGAGGCGATCGCGGCGGTGCGTCGCAGAGGTCGCGCCCCACGTTTCCTCTACGCCGTGCCGACCTTCAATAACCCGGCCGGGGTCAGCCTCGCGGCGGAGCGTCGGCAGGCGCTGATCGATCTCGCCGCGGCCGAAGCGTTGCTGATCGTGGAGGACGACGCCTATCGCGAGTTGTTCTACGGCGACCCCGCACCGCCATCGTTGTGGAGCATCGCGCCGCGCGGCACGGTCGTGCGCCTCGGCTCGTTCTCCAAGATCGTCGCGCCCGGCCTGCGCCTCGGTTTCCTGACCGCCGACGCCGCGATCATCGAGCGTATCCGCGGTGGCGGTTTGCTCGACAGCGGCGGCGGGATCAACCACTTCAGCGCGAATACGGTCGCCGCCTTCTGCGAGGCCGGTCGCTTTGAGGAGCAAGGGGCGTTTCTCCGTGCCACCTACCGCTCACGCCGCGACGCGCTGGGGGGAGCATTGAGCGAGTATCTGCCGACGGATGTGCGGTGGCGTCGTCCTGATGGCGGGTTCTTCTTCTGGCTCGATCTGCCTCCCGGTGTCGATACAGCTGCGTTACTATCGCGGGCTGCTGCTGGCGGCGTCGGCTACGCCCCGGGCTCGCGGTTCTACGTCGGCGAGGGTGGGACGGGCGCCGCGCGCCTCGCGTTCGGCCTCTATCCCGAGGATCAGCTGGTGGAAGCCGCGCGTCGGCTTGGCGCGGTGCTGCGCGAGCGCTAAGTCGTGCGTAGCGGCGCTCGTCGGACGACGCGACGGCTCGCCAGCGCCTATCTGCGCCGGCCTTACCGTTTTGGCAGCAATCTCAGGAGTCGATCATCGCTGCCTGCGGGACTGCCGCGCCCATCCCGGCTGCTGGTGAGGACGTAGAGCGCACCATCAGTGCCCTCGTGGATCGCGCGCAGCCGACCATAGGTATCTTCGAGGATCGGTTCGAGGCGCGGGCTGCCCGCATTCGACAGATCGAGTCGCCAGAGGGTTGTGCTTCGCAGACCGGCGAACAGGAGGCTGCCGCGCCACGCCGCGAAGCCGCTCCCCTGGACGAACGTCGCGCCGGATGGTGCCCAGGTATTGCCGCCGCCGCTCTCGGTGATCGGTGTGAGCATCCCTTCGCGCGTCTGCGTGCCGGTGATCGTCGGCCAGCCATAGTTGCCGCCCGCGACGATCGAGTTCACCTCGTCGTACGCGCTCGATCCGTGCTCGGTCGCGTAGAGCTGATTCGTCCCCGGTTGCCAGGCGAGCCCCTGCGGGTTGCGATGCCCGTAAGAGTAGACCGGGGAGCCGGGGAACGGGTTATCGCCAGGCACCGAGCCATCGCTGTTGAGGCGCAGAATCTTGCCCGCCAGCGAGGCGCGATCCTGGGCGCTGGCGGAATTCCCGGCATCGCCGACGGTGATGTAGAGCTTGCCATCCGGGCCGAAGGCGATCCTGCCGCCATTATGCGTGCCGCCAGCGGGGATATTGTCGATGACGACGCGCGGATCGGTGAGGCCACGCGCGCTCGCCATATCCTGCACCCGGTAGCTGATCACCCGATTCCGCAGCCCGGCGGCGCGATAGGTGTGGTAGAGATAGAGGGTGCCGTTGGTCGCATATCCCGGATCGAGGACCAGCCCCAGCAGCCCGCCTTCGCCCTGCTCCGTGACTTCGGGGACGCTCGCCACCGGCTCGGCGCGGAGTACGCCGTCCTCGATCACGCGCAGCCGACCCGGTCGCTCGGTGACGAAGATCCGCCCGTTGGGCGCGAACGCCAACTCCCACGGCGTATCCAGCCCCGTCGCCACCTCTTCAACCGTGAAGCCGGTCGTCGCGGCTGGCGCGGCGGTTGGTGAGGCTGTCGTAGCCCCTGTATCGGTGCGGATCGCCGGTGTGACCCGTTGCCCGGATACCGCCGTCGCCCCCGGCATGGTCGTCGGCCGGCTTGCCATGCCGTTTGCGCTGCCACAGGCGGTGAGCGCGACGAGCGCGAGCCCGATCAAACCAGTGCGCCAATATCGACAACCGTTTGTATATCGCTGTACCGTTTGCCGCATCATCTCCCCTGCCTTCGCCTGCCCTGACCTACCCACCCTCACTGGTAGTACGCGCGTGGGGTGGGTCATGGTTCCCGCATGGCTTGAGGGAAGGGATGGAACGGCATTAAAGCAGGAGACGTAGCGATCGGGAAGGGGTAGGAGGCAAAGATTAATGACAATGGAGTGTTGAAGATATGTGGGCAAACGCTGTCGGGTAGGGAGTGGTAGTCGGGGCAATGGCGAAATGCCCACGCCTCTCCACGCCGTTAGCCCGCAGGCGTTGGGAGATAATCTGGGCGTGAGTACGGCACCCTTGCGCGTTGGGCTCGTCGACGAACGTTGAAGAATGGCTGGCGCGGAGAGGGCGTGGGCCAGTCGCTTTGCCGCCGCCAAAGGTGGGTGACATTCGGCGAAGGCGATCCTTTGCGCCCGTCGTTGCCTCTCCTCGCCCCCTCCGTATCTTCGTGCCTCCTCTGTTCCGTCCCCTAACCGTTACTGCCAGGCGATCTGTTCATCGCGGAGT
>DATCMP010000334.1:0-9081 GCA_036563365.1 Thermomicrobiales bacterium | reverse complement strand
ATCGCGCGAGTGCCACCGCCCGCCCTTGGCCTCATCGCTGCACGGGTGTTAGCGAAAGTAGCTGTCGAGCGCCTGCCAGAGCGCCTGGGCGAACCAGGCGCGATCCCCCGGATCGTCCCAGCCGACCAACGGTTGCCCTTGCGGGAAGCCTGGTAGCGCGCCCGCGTAGTGGACGTACGTGGCGATGTCGCCCCGGTGTCCGGAGCCCGCGGGGACTTCCGGGTAGAGCGCCTGATCGTCCGGTTGCGGTTGCCAGTAGCCGCGCGCCACCATCGCGCGGGCGATGAACGAGATCGCCTGGGCGCGCACCACCGGGTCGGTCGGGTTGTAGGTGCCATCGGGATAGCCGCGCACCACATCGAAGTGGTTCAGCGTGCCGACCGCTTGCCACAGTTCCCCATCGACGTCACCCTGGTCGGGGAACGGATTGGTCCAGTGCTGGTCCCCCCAGCCCATCGCGCGGGCGATCAGGCCGGCCATCTGCGCGCGGAGGATCGTGTCGTTGGGGCCGAAGTTGCCGTCACTATACCCACGGATGATCCCGCGCGCCCCGAGCTGCGTGATCGCGGTCGCCGCAGGCTGGTCGGCCCCGACATCACCGTAGCGCGGGCGAGGCGCGAAGAGCGCCTTCACGAACCGATCTTGCGGGACGGTGAGAACCAGCGGATTCGCCCAGCCGATCGTTTCGCCATCTACCACCCAACCGGTAAAGATCATCGGACTATCCGTGCCCACCGTCGGGGGGCTGAGGACGTTCGCCGAGCCCCGGACCACCGTGCTCGTGAATGGCGTGGTCCCCTCGCCCGAGTTGACCGTAACGATCTGGCCCGCTGGCTCACTGGTGACATTGAGATTGCCTGCTTGCGGATAAAGACGCACGCTTTGCATGGTGCTCAGCCCTGCCGCATCGCGCACGGTCAGGCGGAGTTCCAGCGATGACGGATAGTCGTGGTCAGGCGCGGTGAATGTGCCGCTCGTGACCCCGTCGAATCGTTGCAGGGTATGGGTGTGGCAGGCATATCCCGAAGGGCAGTGGTAGAGGATGAGCGTCCAGGTGTACGCCGAGGCGGGGAGCGGCCCATCACGCGGGCTGGTGGCTGCCCCCGCGAAGTTGACAACCGTGCCGACTTGCCAGGTGGTGTCGGCGGTGGGGGTGGTGATCGATGCCGTCGGTGGTGCGCCGGCCATGATCGTGATCGTCTTGGTATCGCTACCACCCTGGTTATTGGTCACGCGCAGGCCGACCGTATAATTGCCGGTCGGATAGGTATACTCGGCAGTTGGCGTGGTCGCATCGCCATACGTGCCGTCGCCATCGAGATCCCAGGAGTAGGTGAGCGCGCCGCCGGTGGTATTGGACGAATTGGTGGCGTCGAAGCGGACGGTGAGCGGTGCTGCGCCGCTCGTCTGGTCGGCCCGGATATCGGCGGTCGGCGCGAGATAGCGGATTCGCCGCAAAGTTCCCTGGTAGATGTCCAGATAGAAGAGGTCGCCGTTCGGGCCGGTGACGATATCGACCGGCCCGGAGGCCCCGCCCGCGAACAAGGCGACCTTCGTCGGATCCGGCGTGCCATTGGTCCCACGCCGCATGACCCAGATGCAGCCGCGCGCGTAGTCGCCGAGGAAGAGCGCGCCGTTGTATTCGGCGGGGTAGTTGCCGCCGGTATAAAATGTCAGTCCGGTGATCGATGAATCGGTGGTGATGCAGCCGTCGCCTGGGATCAGCGGCTGATAATGTTGATAGGCAAAATGCGGCGGCGTCACCGCGCCGGTATTCTGATAGAGGGCGGTACACACTGGCAATTGGGCCGCTTTATAGGCTGCTTGCTCGAATGCGCCTTCATAGCACGGCCAGCCGAAGTTCGTCACCGTGCCGTTGGTGACATCGGGTATGCGATTGATCGCCTCCCAGGTATCCCAGCCGACGTTGCCAACCCAAAGCTCCTTCGTGCCGGGGCGGGTGGCCATGCGGAAGGGGTTGCGGAAACCATACGCCACAACCCTTCGCTCGCTCGGGAGCGCCGTATTGACGCGCAGCACCGTGCCGTCATATTCGCGCGGGTTGCCGCCTGGACGAGCGTCCTGTGCTCGTAAGGCCCCGCCTCCCTTGATATTTTCGGGCTCGCCGCAGGGGTTCGGGTTCGGTACGCCATATTGACCCGCATCGACCCCCATGAAGTTCGCACCATCGCCGGCGCTGATATAGAGCGCGCCATCGGCCCCGAACTCCATGTCGCCGATCGTGTGGCTGGGGAATTGCTGACACCATGCCTCGATCAGGAGCTCCTCCGGCCCTGCCGAGCCATTGGGGTTCAGGCGGAAGCGCGAGAGATGGCCCGAGACGACGCAGCCCTCGGTCGTCGCCGCGAAAGGATCATTGCAGGCGTCACGCCAAACAGGGGCGGTGCCCCCGAGCGGCGCATCGTACGTGTAGAGCGCGTAGAGATCGGGTGTGGCGGGGAAATTGGGGTCGAGCGCGATACTGAGCAGGCCGCGATCGAAATAATCCATCACCTTGTCGCGCAGATCCACGACGGTCGTCGGGGTGGTGGCATTCAGGCTGGCGAAGACTTTGATCAGGCCGCTCTTCTCGGCGATGAAGACGCGACCGTCCGGGGCGAAGCGCACTGAGGTCGGCGTTTCTAGGCCACTGAAGATCAGCGATTCGCTGAAACCAGCCGGGAGGGTGGTGGCCTCTGCCGCGCGCACCTGGCACTCCGCCGCGTTCGGGGCTGTCGGCTGGCGAGCGAAGAGGGGCGTTGGGGCGCAGTTCTGGGCGGTCGCCTCCACCGCAGGCGGCGCGACGAACGTCCGCACCCCTTGCAACGAGCCGACGCAGAGGACGATCGAGAGGAGGACCAGGCGGAGCGGTGTTTGCCAACGCGGGCTGCGAACCATCTGCGACGTCTCCCTGTGTCCCGATCGGTCATTTCGCGAGCACAACAACGACCAGCCACGGCGAATCCTGGCCGGTTGCGCCACTCGCTCCACCCCCGCCAGGCGCCCATGTACGACGTGGGCTTCTTCGCATCCTCATCGATTGGCGACGCTGCCAGGCAGCGTCGCACGGCTGTTCTTGCAGGATACCACCTCCCTCGTGTGTTAGAGAGAGCCATCCGTACCGAATTTGTCGAGATGATCGTCTATTTCGAGGACAACTCGCTCGCTCCATGAGCGATATTATGGCGGTATGTTGCACCTGTCGGTGGCGAACTCCGCGTGGGGGTTATCCTGATGGGGCGGTTCATGGCGAGTAAGCACGACACCACGAAGATGCAGCGACAGATTGCAATGGTGTCAACAACGCCACCTGGCGACACTGAGCAGCGGCTTCAGGCTGTGGCGCGGCGCGGGGCGAGCGAGCAACGTGTTCCGATTGTTTCCACCGTCACGGGTGCCGATTAACCTCCCGCACTGCCCCTCGTACGCAAAGAAGGAGGCCCAGGCATCACGCCTGGGCCTCCTTCCCTATCGTATCGAGCGTTGCTTAGACCGTCTGTGGCGGGCGGGTGATCGCGCCCTCGGATGCCGATGAGACCAGCGCGACGTACTTGGCGAAGACGCCGCTGGTGTACTTCGGCGCGGGCGGGGTCCACTCGGCGAGGCGAGCCGCCAACTCCTCCTCGGAAACCTTCACGTTCAGGCCGCGATTATCGGTGTCGATCTCGATGATGTCACCATCGCGGATGGCGGCGATGGTCCCGCCGAGGGCTGCCTCGGGCGCGACGTGGCCGATCATCAGGCCGCGCGTGGCACCTGAGAAACGACCGTCGGTCAGCAGCGCGACCGTCTCGCCGAGCCCCGCGCCGACCACGGCTGAGGTCACGCCGAGCATCTCGCGCATCCCCGGGCCGCCCTTCGGCCCTTCGTAGCGGATCACCATCGTGTCGCCCGCCTTGATCGAGCCGCTGGTCACCGCCGTCATCGCATCTTCCTCGCGGTCGAAGCAACGTGCCGGGCCGCTATGGTACGGGCGCTCGTGGCCGGCGACCTTGACGACGCAGCCCTCGGGGGCGATGTTCCCCTTGAGGATCACCAGGCCCCCGGTCTCCTTCAGCGGGTCGGAGACCGGGGCGATTACATCCTGATTGGCGATCGCCACCGCGCCTGCGGAGTCCTCGGCGAGGGTGTGGCCGGTGACGGTGCGCTGGGAGCCATCAACCAGGCCCGCCGCAACCAACCGCTCGACGACGACCTGGATCCCGCCGACCCGGTCGACATCGGCGGCAGTGTAGCGCCCGCCCGGCTTGAGGTCGGCGATCAACGGGGTGCGTTTGCTGACCCGGTCGAAGTCATCGATGGTCAGCGGGATGTTGGCCTCGCGCGCCAGCGCCAGGAGGTGCAGGACCACGTTGGTCGAGCCACCGGTCGCGGCGGCGGCGGCGATCCCATTCTCGAACGAGGCGCGGGTGAGGATATCACTCGGGCGAATCCCCTCGCGCAACATATCCATGATCAGGTGGCCGACCCGCTCGCCGACCTTGTCCTTACGTGGATCGACCGCCGGGACGGAGGCGCTGCCGAGCGGCGAGAGCCCCATCATCTCGAAGACGGTTGCCATCGTGTTGGCGGTGTACTGGCCGCCGCAGGCACCCGCGCCGGGGCAGGCCACCGCCTCCAACTCGCTGAGGTCGGCGTCGGTGGCGCGACCGGCGGCGACCGCGCCGATCATCTCGAAGATATCGACAACGGTGACATCCTTGCCCCGGAACTTGCCCGGCAGGATCGTGCCGCCGTAGACGACCATGCTCGGCACATCGAGGCGGATGATCCCCATCGCCGCGCCCGGCATCGTCTTGTCGCAGGCGGCGAGGGCGACGACCGCATCGAACATGTGGCCCCGCCCGACCAGTTCGATCGAGTCGGCGATGATCTCACGGCTGACCAGGGAGGATTTCATCCCCTCGGTCCCCATTGTGATCCCGTCGGAGATGGCGATCGTGTTGAACTCCATCGGCGTGCCGCCGGCGGCCCGGATCCCCTGCTTGACATAGCCGGCGAGGCGCCGGAGGTTGAGATTGCAGGGCATCGTCTCGGTCCAGGTGTTGGCGACGCCGATGATCGGCTTCGCCAGGTCCTCATCGGTATAGCCCATCCCCTTCAGGTACGAGCGGGCGGCGGCGCGGTCGCGCCCCTCGTACAGCGTGCGGCTCTTGTGCTTCATATCGAACGGCTGGCCGGTCATCTCCCCTACCCCCATATATGGCGCAATCGAATCCTGCTCAAAGTTCTTGCTTCTAGGAAGGTTACACGGTTTTCCGCGTTGGTCAAGTCGCGCGGCAGGACAATACGCGACCACGGCCCCGATCGTGCGTTGTACTGCTAGTGAAACGCCCTGTCATAACGGTTATGAACGTCCAGCGTGAACGATAGATGATGCAAGGTAGATAGCAGCAGATGGTACGACGGGAATGGACACGCCGCCGATTCGTTGCCGGTTCGGCGGTTGGGGTGGCAGCGGTACTCGGACTCGGGTTCGGCGCGGCGACACGACAGGCGGAAGCCGCCTCGGCCGATGTGCTGGTCGTCGGCGGTGGTGTCGGTGGCGTCGCGGCGGCGCTGGCGGCGCTCCGTCTCGGCAAGACCGTGATCCTGACCGAGGAGACCGACTGGATCGGCGGCCAACTGACCGCGCAAGCTGTGCCCCCGGATGAGAACCCGTGGATCGAATCGACCGGTTGCACGCGCAGTTATCGCGAGTTCCGCAACGGCGTACGCCAATACTATAAAGACAACTATGCGCTGCGAAAAGGCCCGTATGGCTACCAGTATCTCAACCCTGGAGCTGGTAATGTCAGCGCCATCTGCCACGAAGCACCGGTCGCGCTGGCCGTCCTCGTCGGGATGTTGAAGCCGTTCGTGGCGAGTGGCAAGCTAACGATCCTATTGAATCACACGCCAACTGCTGCGTCACCTATTGGCGATAAAATTCCTGCCGTTACGTTCGCTGCGAATAGTTCAACCACAACCATCGAGGCGAAATATATCCTCGACGCCACCGAGTTAGGCGATCTGTTGCCGCTCGCGAATATCGAGCATGTGACGGGTGCGGAGAGCAAGGCGCAGACAGACGAACCGCAAGCCTTGGCAACGGCTGATCCTCTCGATCAGCAGGCGATCAGCTGGTGCTTCCCCCTGGAGTACATTCCGGGCGAAAATTTCACGATCAGCAAGCCCAACCACTACGATTTTTGGCGCAACTACAAGCCGAGCTTCTGGCTTGGAAGCAACCTTCTAAGTTGGACGGATGTCCACCCGGAGACTTTGCAGAAGCGCACGCGCTACCTATTCGAGGGCCAGCCGAGCGATCAGTACGGCGATGATCTCTGGCACTTCCGCCGGATCTTCTGGCATTCGCAGTGCCTCTCCGGGGTGTACCCGAGCGACCTCACCCTGGTGAATTGGCCGCAAATCGATTACTGGGTCAACCCTGATACACGTAAGGGCGATCCGGTCGTTCAACCAAACACTCCGGGTCGTAATCAGTCAGCGTTCGACAGGGCTAAGGAACTCAGCCTCTCAATGCTCTATTGGATGCAGACGGAAGCACCGCATAAAGACGGCGGTAAGGTTGGTTTCCCCGGACTGCGTTTGCGCCCCGATCTCGTTGGAACAGGCGATGGTTTGGCAAAGATGCCCTATATCCGTGAGAGCCGGAGGATAAAAGCGAAGTTTACGGTCTTAGAGCAGCATGTCGGCGTAAAAGCGCGCCAAGATCGTGGCTTGCCTGCCCGCGCTGAGGTTTTCCTAGATAGCGTGGGTGTCGGCTACTACCGGATCGACCTTCATCCGAGCACGGGTAAAACAATCTCGGCCAATAGCCCGACAACCCTGGATGGTCGAACCTACGTCGATGTGGCGAGCTATCCCTTCCAAATCCCGCTCGGAGCGTTTGTCCAACAGCAGAATAAAGTCACGAATTTCCTGCCCGCGGCCAAGAATATCGGCACGACGCATATCACCAACGGCTGTTATCGCCTCCACCCGGTGGAGTGGAATATCGGTGAGGCGGCGGGGGCACTGGCCGCGTTCTGTATCGATCGTGGTACAACACCTGCTGCGGTGCGAAATGATGGCAACCCAACGAACTCTCCGCTGCTGCGCGATTTCCAAAGTCTAATCACGAACACCCTCGGCTTTGTGCTGCAATGGCCCGCCGTATTGCCGCAAGAGAATCCCGACGGCAGGCAGTACGGAGGCGGTGGCTGATCATTGCGGCGAATGGCACGAGCAAGGGCTGGTGATTATTACCGCCAGCCCTTGTCCGTGCTTGATTGTCCGCAGAAACGTTCCTATACGAGCGTCAACTGCTCGGCGATGTCACGGGCGGCTTCGAGCCAGCGTTCGGGCGTCTCGTCTGGGACGGAGCAGCCGTTGGCGAGGATGAACTTGCGGCCACCGGTCTGCGCGATGGCATCTTCCGCCTCGGCGCGGATCCCCTCGATCGGCCCGTTCGAGAGCGCGCCGAACTCATGCCAGCCACCCATCAGGCACTTGTCCGTCTTCGCGCGCATCTCGCGCAAGCTGATCCCGGTGAGGCGGTCGCTCCAGTTGAGGACATCGAACGGATAGTCCAAGACGGTGTCCATCAGTAGCCCAGCCTCGCCGTGGACGTGCAGGACATTCAGCCAACCATCGGCCGCGCCGCGCAGGGCTTTCAGGTCGTACGGCTTGCCGAACTCGCGATAGCGCGCGTCGCCCAGACCACCGGGCTGGTCGGCGGACATCGCCCCTTGCAGCGAGAAGAAGACCCCATCGGCCCCCGCCGCCATGTAGAGCTCGATCGCGTCGAAGAGATTCTGGGCGATCGTGTCGAGCGCCGCGTGGACAACCGCCGGAGCCTGCTCGCTGTGCCGTAGGAAGGTATCGTGATCGGCGGCGAGGTACAGCGCTTCGGTGAGCGGGCTGAAGACCGTCATGATCACCGGTGTATCGTCGCCGAGTTCATCGCGCAGGAACTCGATTGTGCGGAGGCGCTGCTGGATGAACGGCGACCGCTTGAGATCGAGCGGTTCGAGCAGTCGCCAGCCATCGACCGCGTTGATCGACTTGCGCGGGAATGGGTAGGGGATGTCGGGCATCACCTTGCAAATATCGAGATCGAACGCCCGGTCGAAGAAGTCCAACGTCAGTTCCGCCTGTCGCCTGCCCGAGCCCTCCGGCTTGAAATGGTGCCAGAAGGCGATGGGAATCCGATCGACCTCCTCGCCACGCAGGGTCGCGCGCACCCGATCGGTGCGGGTCATCTCCTCGTACTGGATCAACTCGTCCATGTTGCACTCCTTCCACAGCGCCGCGAATGCGACGTAGGGGTAGTATAGCGAGTGGGTAAGTGGGACGAGAGGGGCGGTAACAGGAGACATGGAGACATGGAGGGAGCGGGGAGAGAAAAGTATGAAGTACGAACGACGAAGTACGAAGTACGAAGTGGACAAGTGGGCGAGTGGAGGGAGTGTGGGTACGCCCTCCCAATGCTGGGGGTATAGCCGCTGCCAAGCACAGCATTCGCGGGAAACAGCAGTGCTACCAGCGCCTGTACGCCCCAGCATTGGGGGGCCGGGAGGCGCTCCTACCGCGCTATACTTGCCGCTACCTGTGGCGACGGCGGTGTTGGATGAGGATGGGAGAAGCGCGATGCGAACCGACGCGGGGTATGCCGCCGAACTGGACCACGATGATCCGCTGGCGCGGTTCCGGGAACGGTTCTACTTGCCGAAAGGGGGACTCTACTTCGACGGCAACTCCCTCGGCCTCCTCTCGCGTGACGCGGAGGCGGCGGTGCTGCGGACCCTCGATGAGTGGAAGACATTGGGGATCGAGGGCTGGCTCAATGCGCCGAGTCCCTGGTATTACCTGGGCGAATCGCTCGGCAAGTTGAGCGCGCCGCTGATCGGCGCGGAGCCGGATGAGGTGGTGGTCACCGGCACGACGACAACGAATCTCCACACCCTCGTCGCAACCTTTTACCAGCCGATCGGCGAGCGCCGGAAGATCGTCGCCACCGCGCTCGACTTCCCCTCGGATCTCTACGCATTGCGGAGTCAGATCGCGCTGCGCGGCGGCGACCCGGAAGCCGATCTC
>DATCMP010000333.1:0-1775 GCA_036563365.1 Thermomicrobiales bacterium | reverse complement strand
GCGCCGCTAGCCGCCACCAACCGGGCGGGTCGGTCGCCCATCCTTTCCACCCGCCCTCTCCCGCGGCCCTTCTCTCGTCCTTCTTCTCCGTGTCCTCTGTGCGCTCTGTGTTTTAGATCCCCGACGCTGCGCCACTCTGCGCCTCTATGTCTCTGCGGTGAAGCCCCGTCTCCCTACGGCTGATCGCCCTGCTCGGTGCCGCTGGCCCCAACCGTGCCGAAGGGAACGTAGAACGCGGAGATCGTACTGGACGTGGTGTTGACCATGCCTGCTCCCGGAGCGGTAGACGCCTTACGCACCCGAATCTCGAACGTGTTCTCCCCCGCCTGGACCGGGAAGACCCAGTTGACCGGATCGGCCACGCGATAGTTCGTGGTCCCGACGATCGAGACCACCGAGGCGATCGAGGACTCCCCACTCGGCAGATGCGCGACTTGTGCCGTCACATTGCAAGGATCGCAGGTGCCTGCGCTATACATGAACTTCGCGACCGCATCGACGATCACGAACCCCGCCGCGGGCGCGGTGATCGTGACCGCCTGCCCATAGAGTGTTGCCGTCGCGGGCACCGGCTGATCACCGATGTGGCTATCGTGCGCCACGTAGACCAACTCGTTCGCGGCGAAGCTCGGGCTACCTGCGGTCGGATTGTTGACGGCGAGGCGCGCAGCCCGCGCCACCGGCTTGTTCGCGCCCAGCCCCGCCGTGCGTGCCAGGAACGACGCCATCTGCTCGCGCGTCACCGTATCCTTCGGGCAATAGTTATTGTTGGTCGGCGGGTTGCAGCCGGTCGTGATCCCCGCGTCGGCGATCGCCTGGATGTTCGGATTATGCCCGGCCGCCCCGTCCTGCGCCGGATCGAGATCCGTGAACGGCCCGGCGGCGAAAACGGAGAGCGGCACCAGCGTGACCAGCAGCGCCAGCGCAACAACGGCCAGCAGCCGCCCGCGCCCCCTGGCGCGCCCGCGCGATGCGGGCGATCCCCCGATCGCAGTCGACCGCAAGGCAAGCTGCCGCTCCGCCGCGTCGAGCCGCCTGAGCACATCCTGCATCGTCATATCCGTGTCAGCCATAGCGCAATCCTCCCTCATACGCCGAGTTATGGTGTTCGCCGACAACCGGCACGAAGGTCGGCCGGCCTACCCCGTTGGCTCCCCCCGCATCTCCGCCCGATACCCCCAACCGCGCATGACAACACCCACGCCCCATACCTCCTCCCGACCTCCCGCACAAATTCGCTCGCGCCCTGGCAGACCGACGTGGCGCGGCCACGCGAACGATCGCAGAGCATACTCGCACGGTTCGGGCATTTTGGCATGGCGCGCGGCTACGAAGGTGAGGCCGGGGATCAGGCGATCTCCGGCGCGGGGGTTTTGTCCGCCGCGCGATACCCGAAGCGGGCCGGGGCGGCGACCTGGAGCAGCGCCGCCACCGCGACCCAGGCGACGCCGACCGTGAGCCAGAAGAGACGCGCGTCACTCGTCAGCGTGTTGAAGTACGCTCCGCCGGCATTAAAGGCCGCATGGAAGAGCGCAGCGAGCAGCACGCTGCCCCTAGTGTGGTTGTAGACCCAGGTCATCACGATCGTCACCGCCACGACATCGAGAACGAACCCCGGGAAGGGCATCTTCGATTGGCCGGTATTCGCCAGGAAGAAGAGCGGCAGATGCCACAGCGCCCAGATGAGCCCCAGGATCAGGCTCGCGGAGAGCGCGTTGAACCGCGCCTGCAAGCGCGGCAGGGCGAACCCCCGCCACGCCGTCTCCTCGGTCAAC
>DATCMP010000330.1:0-6493 GCA_036563365.1 Thermomicrobiales bacterium | reverse complement strand
CCACGACATCGGCAAGAACCTCGTCAACACGATCCTCTCCAACAACGGCTACACCGTCTTCGACCTCGGCAAGCAGGTGCCGCTGAACACGATCATCGAGAAGGCGGTCGAGGTGGAAGCCGATGCGATCGGCCTCAGCGCGTTGCTCGTCTCGACCTCCAAACAGATGCCCCTCTGCGTCAAGGAACTCTACCACCGCGGCTTGCAGGTGCCGGTGATCGTCGGGGGCGCGGCGATCAATCGCGGCTATGGCCGCCGGATCATCTTCGTCGAGGAGGATACCCCCTACCAGGCGGGGCTCTTCTACGCGCAGGATGCCTTCGAGGGCTTGCAGATCATGGACACCCTCGCCGATCCGCTGCGACGCGAACCGTTCCGGCAGCAGATCATCGATGAGGCATTCGCGGCCCAAGGTCGGACGGCGACGATCGAGGCGGCGCGCGCCGCGCGACCAACGGAAGCCGTACCGGCCCGCTCGGCAGTCTCCACCACGGTGCCGGTGCCGACGCCCCCGTTCTGGGGGACGCGCACGGTGCGGATCACCCCCGAGGAGGTCTACCCGCTGATCGATCTCAAGACCCTCTATCGACTCCACTGGGGCGGGCGCGGCTTGCAGGGCGACGAGTGGGACCGGATCGTGCGCGAAGAGTTCGAGCCGACGCTCGCACGGTTGCAACGCGAGGCGAGCGAGGGGGGCTGGTTGAGCCCGGCGGCGGTCTACGGCTACTTCCCGGCCAATTCGCAGGGCGACGATCTGATCGTCTACGACCCGGAAGATCACGACCGCGAGATCGCGCGCTTCCCTTTCCCGCGCCAGCAACGCGGAGAATTCCTTTGCCTGTCCGACTACTTCCGCCCGGTCGAGTCGGGCGAGAAAGATGTCGTCGCCTTCCAGGCGGTGACGGTCGGGCGCGAGGCCGACGATCTCGCTGAGGATTTGCAGGGGCGCGGCGATTACGGCGACATGCTCTACATCCACGGGCTCAGCGTCTCGCTGGCCGAGGGGATGGCGGAGTGGGTCCACCGGCATATCCGCGAGGAACTCGGTGTGGGCGAGGAACAAGGGAAACGCTATAGCTGGGGTTACCCCTCCTGCCCGGATACCGACCAGCACCATATCCTCTTCAGGTTGCTGCCCGCCGCCGATGAACTCGGGATGGCCGTCTCGGAAGGCGGGCAACTGATCCCCGAACAATCGACGGCGGCGATCGTGATCCACCACCCCGAGGCGAAATACTACTCTGCGATCATGCCGCGCTAAACACGACAGCGACACTAGCAGACGCGCCGTGGCCCCCCACGAATGTGGGGCCACGGCTTTTTCGGTTGGGCGATCGACGCGGCGTGACCTAGAATGGTCGCAGATAATCGCCGGAAAGGAGTTGCCGATGGCCTTAGCGCAACAGCCCAACGAGCCAGCATTCGCGGAAGAGCAGCGCCTCCCGATGAGCTACGACGAATTCCTAGCCTGGGCCGATGAGGACGTTCACGCCGAGTGGGCGAACGGGGAGGTAATTGTTTTTATGCCGCCGAGCACGAAGCATCAGCTTGTCAGCGGTTTCTTGTCCACCTTGCTGCTGCTCTTTGCTCGCGCGTTCAATCTCGGCGAAGTGCTGACCGCCCCGATCGAGATGCGCGCCAAACCTGATGGCGCGGCGCGCGAACCGGATATTCTCTTCCTCAAGACGGCGCACCGGGAACGGCTCACGGCACAACGCCTGCTCGGCCCCGCCGATCTCGTCGTGGAGGTCGTATCGAGCGAGAGTGTGCGGCGGGACCGCGACGACAAATTTTACGAATATGAACAGGCTGGGATAACTGAATATCTGATCATCGATCCCCGCGCCGGGAAAGAACGAGTCGATTTCTATCGGCTCGCCGAGGGAGGGAAATATCTTGCGATCCTGCCCGACCGGGAGGGCCGCTACCATTCCACGATCCTCCCCGGCTTCTGGTTTCACCCAGACTGGTTCTGGCAGGAAGCGATGCCCGATCCGCTGCTCACCCTGGCGCAGATCGCCCCGGAAGCGCTGACGGCGGTCCTTGCAGCGCTGGAAAAGCACCGCGGCCAATAAGCCCTCTCCGATGTAGACCACTTAGACGAGTGAGGTTCTGCCGGTATCAGGCGTATTGTGAGGTAATCGGGCGCAGGGGTGCTGCCGCCAAAGAAACGGAAACAATTTGCCGATGACCAGAGGCGCGGATGGCGGGTAACGGGCGTGATTTCGATCACCGGATGATCGCGGGTCGATACGAGCTGCGCGAAGTGCTTGGTCGGGGCGGGATGGCGACGGTCTACCGCGCTTATCAGTCGGCGCTCGACCGCTTCGTCGCGATCAAGTTGATCGATCCGCGCCTGGCGGGCGACCCCACCTTTGTCGAACGATTCCGCCTCGAAGCGCGAATCGCCGCCCGCCTGCGCCACCCGAACCTCTTGACGATCTTCGACTTCGGGGAGGATAACGGCACCCTCTACCTCGTGACCGAGTTGATCGAAGGGGGGACGCTGCAAGCGCGGCTCGGCGAGATCAATTCGTTCGCGGTCGCGATCGACCTGGTCGAACAGGTTGGCGTGGCGCTCGATTTCGCCCACACGCGGGAGATCGTCCACCGGGATGTGAAACCGGCGAATGTCTTCCTCGAAGGCGACCGCGCCATCCTGGCCGACTTCGGGATCGCCAAGGTGCTCAGCGACACCACCGATGCGGGGCTCACCGCCACCGGCACCGGCGTCGGGACGCCCGAATATATGGCCCCGGAACAATTGCTCGGGCAGCAGATCGACGGGCGTGCGGATCTCTACGCCCTGGCGGTGATCCTCTACCGCATCCTGGCGGGCAGGCTACCGTATCGACTCGAAGGCCCGACCGATACGACCCTCGCATTGGTGATGCGGAAAGTCAACGACTTGCCGACACCGCCGAGCGACTTTAATCCGGCGATCTCGCCGACCCTCGACGCGATCATGTTACGCGCACTGGCGCGCGAACCGGCCGCGCGCTACCCGACCGCCGCCGCGTTCATCGGGGCCATTCGCGGCGCACTCGGATTACGCCCCGCACCGCTGATGGCGCATACCGTGGCATCGACAGCGAATAGCCCGAACGTGTCGCCGGGCTACGCCGCTACGCGAGCGAGTCAACTGTTGACCCAACCGGTCGGCGGCCACGATGCCCACGCTCCGGCGGCGAACCCCGCCGGACCAACAACCGCCATTCCCGGTCGTCGCGCCCGGCGCAGCGCGACGCCGTTGTTGTTCGGCGCGGTCGGTGCGCTGGCGCTGCTGCTCATCGTCGTGGCCGCTGGCGCATTCGTGCTCAGCCTCAATAGCGCCGGTGTCACACCGACCGTCGCCAGGAGACCCAGTCCGACAGCAGCGGTCATCGCCATCGCCAGTTTGACCGCCACCGCCGCCCCGACAACCCTCCCGGCCATACCATCGCCTATCCCAGGCGGCGTGCCAGCAACGAGCCCGACAGCGGCGGCGAGCGCGACGGCGACCGCCACGCTGACAGCGACGGCACAGCCGCTCACGACGCCGGAATCGCCCGTACCCAGTGCCACCGCGCCACCAACCGTCGCAGCTACTACCGCGCCCGCGCCAACCGCAACGACGGCCCCGACTGCGACGCCGACGAACCCGCCGCCGCCGACCGCTCCGCCGGTGGCGAATGTGCGCGAGACGGCACATACGGCGATCCTCTCGCTGCCGGGTACATCCAGCGGGGTCTTCGTCAACCTCACAAATAGTGCCGATAATTACTCGGACGAACCCGGCCGGATCTTTCCCGCCGCGTCGATGATCAAGCTGCCGATCGCCGGGGCAGCCTACCAGCGCGTGGCGGATGGGCAATGGAAACTCACCGACACGTTCACCCTTACCGATGCGGCGAAAGTCGGCGGCACGGGGCTCCTCCGGGATCAGCCCGCGGGGACGACCTACACCCTCGACCGGCTGATCGAGATCATGCTGATCAACAGCGACAACACCGCGGCGAATATGATCGTGGATAAGCTTGGCGGCTTCGGGCCGGTCAATGCCTTCAGCCAGGCACAGGGAATGACCAACACGATCATGCGTCGCAAGCTCTACGATCTGGCCGCCCAGAGCCGGGGGATCGAGAACACCACGACCACGGGCGATATCGCACGGTTCTTCGTACGCTTGCAGGGTGGCGAGCTCTTGCAGCGCACCTATGCCGACCGACTCCGCACGATCCTGACGCAGCGCGGGCAACAGGACAAGAACTGGGCGCTGCTCAACCTCCCGCCGAACACGATCGCGCTGCACATGACCGGCACCGGGACCGGGATGCGTAACGACGCTATCTTCGTGACCGTGGGCGAGAAACAATACGTGCTCGTGCTGATGGTCACCGATCCGAATGAAGCGGGGATCGAGGCGGCAATAGCGCGCGTCTCCGCCACCCTGTACAACGCCACGATCGGGCGCTGATCGCGGCAGCGCTACGCCGAATATGACGCGAGGGCGGTGGCCTGTACGCCACCGCCCTCACGCAATCAGTCTATCGACGCTCATCCCTACGCGATTTGCAAATGTCGGGCGATCGGGGTGGGGTGCCGCTGCTCGTCGCGCGCCCGCTCGACGATCTTGCAGAGGAGGTTGCGGCCCCGGAAGAGGCGCATCCGCACCGTGGAGACCGGCTCATCCAACACCTCGGCGATCTCGATGTAGGAGAGATCCTGGAAATAGCGCAGGATCAGCACCGTGCGATACTGCGGCGGCAGGGCATCGAGCCAGCCTTGCACTTCGTCGCGTCCGGCCCGCATCAACGCCCATTCCTCTGGCCCTTCCAGTTGGCTGATGAACCGATCGCTCTCCGGTACCCGACCGAGGGCCACCGTCTGCACGCGCCGACCGCGAGCGCGCATCGTGTCGATGCACCAGTGCGAGCAGATCGCCGCGAGCCAGGCCCCGAAACGGCCATCGGGGGCATAGGTGGCGAGTCGCGTGTACGCCCGCAAGAACGTCTCCTGCGCGGCGTCGTCGGCATCGTGGCGGTTACCGAGGAGCCGATAACCCAGGTTATAGATGGTCCGCTTGTGGCGCTCGACGAGGGCGGCGAAGGCTTCCTGATCACCGGCCCGTACCAGCGTCACCAACTCGTCATCACTCGGCGTGATCGTCGCTATCGCCACGTTGTCCCGCACCGCCGCTGTCGTCTCGATCACCGCGCTCATCGTCAGCCCTCCATATCTTGCGCTCGTCCGGGCCGTCAATCACGGGCCGCGGCTCGTTCGTTGCGTCCCTCGGTGCCCTCTCGACTGACTCCAGGATAGGGCTCAGCGGGGCCTGAGCGTTATGCGCCCGATCACGGTGGGGATGTGATCGCGATCACAGGGCGTGATCAAGCGGCATTTGCGATCCGGGGCGTGCTACAATCTCTTGGTGTACGGACACCTCGCAGCGCGCGAGACGGCTGACTGTGGAGACGATCGACCAATGGATAAACAGAAACCCCTCGCGCCCGGCCCTTCGCCGTTAGGCGCGGCGCTGCTGGCAACCGGCGATGGGATTGGCTGCCATCATCGGTTGCGCGTCGAAGTCGGCCTCGGGGTTGAGACACTGGCGGCACTGGAGTTGGTGAAACCGATCCGGCAGCGGATCCCGACCTGCGCGGAGCACGCCTGCCCATTGCGCGATGGTTGCCGCTTCGCGCCGATTTTCGCCGCGGGCCTCGCCGGGCGGAGCGGCAAGAAATATCGCCTCACCCCGCTCGGCGAAGCCGCCCTGCGCGATCCGGTGATCCTGCGCCAATTGGGTGCGGCGACGTGGGAGTTACCCCTCGCCCGCCGGATCATCGCCGCCCTCCAGGCGGCAGCGACACCGCTGACGATCTTCGCGCTCAACACTGCGTTGCTCGATCAGAGTCTCGCCGCATTGGCAACCGAAGGAAACCCCGGCGAATGGGCGTTCGGGCGCGGCGAGTTGGCGGGGTTGCTCAATCTCCTCAGCGCGAGCGGCGCGATCAGCTACGACGGCTACCTCGTGACGTTCATGGTGGAGTCGGCCAGTTCGGCAGCATAGGGAGAAGTCGAACGATGGTCACCGCGACCACCACCCCGGTCGAGACACCCGCCGCGACCCTCGCCGCGTTGCGCTCGACGATCGATACGCCGCAAACCATCGATCTCGCGGTCATCGCCACGCGCGATCCGGAGTGGACCACGCGGGGTCGGCTGGCGCTGCGGTTGGCGGCGGAGGACGGCCAGCCCCTCGGGCGGGCCTATGTTTTCAACGGCGCCTGGTATCCCGGTCGCGATCACAGCGTCCCCTTCTCGCATTATCTCCCCGCCCTGGAACGTGCCTACGAGGGGCTTGAGCAGGGCGGTCGCCCGGCACGCCTGCGTCTCCAAATCCTGCAAGCGGTCGCCGCCGAAACGAGCAAAGGCGGGACGATCACCGTCCTGCTGAAGTTCATCATCGCGCCGGAGTGGACCCTGACCGGCGGGCAGTTGGAGATGGTGTACG
>DATCMP010000327.1:0-4630 GCA_036563365.1 Thermomicrobiales bacterium | reverse complement strand
GGCGCGCTGGGTCGTGTGCAGGGTTGTACGCAGCGAACATCGGCTATACTCGCTGATGGTACGAAACGCACCGACCCGGAGGATCCATGCCCGCGCTCGACAATGCGGAACGGCTTGCCGCCCTCCGCTATCTCGACCTCTTCAATCCCGCCAAGGATATCGCCTTCGACCGGTTGGCACGCTTGGCGACCAATACGCTGCATGTGCCGGTCGCGCTCGTGTCGTTCGTGAGCGACCAGCGGCAACTCCTGCACGGTGCCGCTGGTGTGCCCGAGACGGTCGCTTCGACCCGTGAGATGTCGCTCTCGCACTCGTTCTGCCAGCATGTCGTCACCACCGACGCCCCATTGATCATCGAGGATGCGCGCGACCACCCGCTCGTGCGGGAGAATCTGGCGATCCCCGACTTCGGCGTGGTCGCTTATGCCGGCATCCCGCTCCGCAGCGGCGATGGGCAGGTCCTCGGCTCCTTCTGCGCGATCGATACCCGACCACATCGCTGGACCGCGGAAGAGCTTGCTGCGCTGACCGACTTCGCCGAAGCCGCGATGTCGGAGATCGAGCTACGCGCGACGGTGCGCGAAACTGAGCGGGCACGTCACGAGTGGCTGGCGTTGCTCGACTCCAGTGGCGAGGGGGTCTACGGGATCGATCTCGCCGGGTGCTGCACCTACGTCAATGACGCGGCCCTGACCTTCTTCGGGTACGAGGCGGGGGAACTGCTGGGGCAGAATATGCACGCGCTGCTCCACTCGCGCTACGAAGATGGTTCGTCGTACCCCGTTGACGATTGCCCGATCCATCAGATGTTGCACACCGGCCTCGGGGTGCGTTTGCGCGAGGAGGTGATGTGGCATAAGTCCGGTGTCGCGCTGCCGACCCTCTACTCGTGCTCGCCGGTGATGAAAGACGGTGTGGTGGCCGGCGGTGTCGTGACGGTCGTCGATATTGGCGAGCAACGCCGCGCGGCGGAGTGGCAGAACCTGTTGGCCGAGACCGGGGCCACCCTCGCCGCCTCGCTCGATCAGGACACGACACTCGCCGCGCTGACCCGCCTGATCGTGCCGCGCCTCGCCGATTGGTGTACGATCGATCTCGTCGGCGATGACGGGCGTTTAACGCGCGCCGCATTCGCCCACGCCGACCCCGCCAAGGCAGGGTTGCTGCGCGAGATGGGTGAGCGCTATCCCCCCGCCGCTTCTGCGCCGAGTCCGCTCCTCACGGTCATGCGCTCCGGGCAACCACTCCTGCAGGCCGAAGTCAGCGATACCGAACTGGTCGCGATGACGCACGGTGACGAGCATCTGCGACTGGTGGAAACGTTGGGACTCGCCTCCGGGGTGGTGCTGCCGCTCCTGGCGCGTGGGCATATGCTCGGCGTTCTCTCGCTGGTGCGTACCGGGACACGGCGTTATCAGCGGGCCGATCTCGCGCCGATCGAGGAATTGACCCGCCGCTGCGCCCTGGCACTCGATAATGCGCGCCTCTACCAGCAGGCGCAGGAGGCGGTCCGCCTGCGCGATCAGTTCGTGGCGATCGCCTCGCACGAGTTGCGAACGCCGGTCACCAGTATCCGCGGGTATGCCCAACTCCTCGAACGACAGGCGGCGCAGGGGACGCTCGATACGGCGCGGGCGAGCCGCCATGCGGGCCAGATCGTTGTGCAGGCGTCGCGGTTGGCGGCGCTGATCAGCGACTTACTCGACGCTTCGCGCTTTCAGCAGGGTCGCCTCGACCTGAACCTGGAGCCGTGCGACCTGACGGCGCTGGCGAGCGAGGCGCTTGCCGCTTTCCGCACGGCCCCGGAACGGACCCCGCAACATTCGTTGCGTTTTATCGGCCCGCTGCCGGTGATCGGGCGGTGGGATCGTGCGCGACTCGACCAGGTCTTGACGAACCTCCTCTCGAATGCCCTGAAATACTCGCCCACCGGGGGGGAAGTTTGCGTGGAGGTGCGGGCTACGGCGGATGGGCGGGCGATCCTGCTCGTCAGCGACCAGGGGCTTGGGATCCCGCCCTCCGAGCAGGCGCGGTTGTTCCAACCGTTCGTGCGCGGAGGATCGTCGCACGGCCAGATCGGTGGCACCGGGCTGGGGCTCTATATCGTCCGGCAGATCGTGGAGGGGCACGGCGGGACGATCGCCGTGGAGAGCACGCTGGGAGAGGGGACAACCTTCACCGTCACGCTGCCGCTGACTCTCCCCGCCACCTGATGGCGCGTCGTGTGCGACATCAAGGACGGGTGCCGACAATCGCGGGCCGATGCCGCGGATTGCGAAATATATCCCCCCTGTCGGGCATTACAGTAGGTGAGGTTTCGGCAGGGGTATGTCCGGGCGGGCGGCTGTCGAAATCGGGTAGCTCGGCATTGCGCCGAGGAGGAGTTCGAGGGCGCTATGGCAGTGGGTACTCTGAGCGGGCGGGAGCAGGCGACCTTAGGCGGTGGCTGTTTCTGGTGCCTCGAAGCGGTCTACACCGAACTCGCGGGGGTTGAGCGCGTTGTTTCCGGATACGCCGGTGGGCACGTCGCCGATCCGTCATACGAGGCGGTCTGTAACGGCACGACGGGACATGCCGAGGTGGTGCAGATCACCTTCGATCCGCGGGTGATCTCCTATGAAGACATCCTCAACGTCTTCTTCACCATTCATGATCCGACGACGCCGAACCGGCAGGGACACGACGTCGGTTCGCAGTATCGCTCGGCGATCTTTTACCATAGCCCCGAGCAGCAAGCGACGGCGGCGGCGACGATCGCGCGGCTTGGCGCCGAAGAGCTCTGGTCAGATCCGATTGTGACCGAGGTGGTGCCGTTGACGAAATTTTACGAGGCCGAGGCACATCACCAGGATTATTTCAAGAATAACCCCTGGCAGCCGTACTGTCAGGTGGTGGTTGCGCCGAAGGTCGCCAAGTCGCGCAAGCATTTCTTCTCGAAGCTGAAAGCGGGCGTGGCTTAACTGCAGGCCGATGCAGCGCGGCGGTCGGGTGGGAGCGAAAGCTCTCGGAATATCCGACCGCCGCGCTTTTTTTGTGCTACACCTACCCTGTTCGAAATGCGGTTTGCTGGTCGGTGATGTGGGGAGGGGTTCGTGGCGGGAAGCGGTGGATCGCGGGCGCACCAGGCGACGGTCCTTCGATCATTCCCGGGGAGCCTTATTCACGGGGATCGCGGCCTCGTTGTCGCCTGCGCGGCATTCTGCGGGTATGCCCTCCTCTTCGCCCTCGTGCGCCAGAACCGCAGCGCGGCCGCCGATCTGGCGATCACCTTGCGGTTGCAACGGCGACGCGCGCCGTGGTTCTCGCGGCTGATGGCCCTCGTGAGCTGGCCCGGGTTCACGCCCCAAAGCCTCGCCCTTCCGCTGGGCCTCAGTCTCGGTTTCTGGTACGCCGGTCGTCCGATCGAGGCGATCTTCCAGTGTTGTGCCTGGGGTACGACGTTCCTCGCGACGATCAGCAAGGCGCGGATGCGCCGCCCGCGACCGATCGCGCCGCTCGTGCGGGTCGTGCAAGCGCGTCTCGGCGGGTCGAGTTTCCCGAGCGGGCATGTGCTCAGCTATGTCGGCATCTATGGTTACCTCGCCTATAGCCTCGGGCTGATCATCCGACCCGTCTGGTTGCGGCGGGCGATCGTCGCGGCCCTCTGTGGGTTGCTGGCGCTGATCGGGCCGAGCCGGATCTATCAGGGTCACCACTGGCCGACCGATGTCCTGGCCTCCTATCTCCTCGGCCTGAGTTACCTGATCGGCCTCACCGCGCTCTATCGCCGCGCGTTGGCGCGCTGGGAGCGCACGCGGTGAGCGATGCGCGCTGGCGGCAGGTCCATATCATCGGCAACCCGAATTCCGGGATGAAGGGTGGTTTGCCGACGAACCGCGCGACCGTCGAGGAGGCCGTCGCCGCGCTGTCCCGGTGTGGCATTGCCGGCGAGGTCACGCTGGCGAATTCGACGGCGCAAGCGGCGGCAGCGGCACGCGAGGCCGTGGCCTCCGGCTGCGATCTCGTGGTCGCGGCGGGGGGGGATGGCACGGTCGGCACGGTCGCCCAGGAGTTGTTGTGGAGCGAGACGGCGTTGGGACTTATGCCACTCGGTAGCGTGATGAATCTGGCCCGCTCGCTGAAGTTGTCGCGGGATCTCGACGCGGCGGCAGCGATCATCGCGGTGGGGGCGACGCGGCGGATTGACATCGGCGAGGCGCGGGGCCGCGTCTTCTTCGAGGCCGGTTCGGTCGGCATGAATGCCGCGATCTTCCGCGAGGTGAATCGGATTGATCGCGGTGACTGGCTCGGGCTGCTCAGCAGTCTTTGGGTGGCCCTACGCTACAGGCGCGTCAGGATGACGATCCATCTCGACGATCGCACCATTCGCACGCGCGCCTTGGTGATCACCATCTCCAACGGGCCATATACCGGCCTCGGTTTCACCGTCGCGCCGGGCGCACGCCTCGACGATGGGCTGTTCGATGTACGGATCTTTCGCGGCTTCTCACGCTTGGAGCTGTTCCAGTATTTCGGTGCGATCGCGTTCGGGCGGCGGCGTTACTCGCCCAAGATCACCACCCTCCGTTCGGCCTCCGTCACCGTCGCGAGCGCTCACCCGCTGGCTGCCCGCGCCGACGCGCACGATCTC
>DATCMP010000325.1:0-6446 GCA_036563365.1 Thermomicrobiales bacterium | reverse complement strand
TCGGCCAGGACCCGGTCCTCGGGCAACCCCGACCCCCGCCAGGTGATCTGCCCGCAGGCGATCTCCATACCGTCCACCATACCACCCACCCCCTCGTCATCGCCCCCCCCCAGGGGTCCCCGCCAACCGCGCTCATCCCGGAGTGTACGGCGCGAAGATGCCCGCCGCAATGCGCGGGGTCCGCGGTCGGCGGTACCGCGACCCGTCCAGGCGTACCCGGCGTGTCCCACTCCGTCAGCCTGCGCGGTGTCGCGCTGCCGACGATCCCTGCTCATTATCGATGGCCGGATCAGCGGCCAGCCTGAGTCACACTTCCACTCCCGGCAGGGGCTGCGCTCGTACGGCTCGGCACACCGGCTGCAGGTGCGGCGGAGCGTCGGCGACCCGGCCGAGCGGGCATACTATCGGGTTTACGCCCCACGGGACACCGCGCCGGGCGCGATGGTCCGCGCCGTCGGAGGCCGCTGGGGAATCGCGGCGGCGAACGCCGCCGCGAAGGGGCCGGCGGGACTGGACCGCTACGCGGTGCGGTGCGGGGACGGCTGGCACCGCCATGTCGCACTGGCCCTGCCGGCCCACGCCGCGCTCGTCGCCGCGCGAGCGGCAGCGACAACAGCGGAAAAGCAATGGTCTTGGCTGTCAAGGGGTCAGGTGGGCTGAGCCGAATCGTGCCAGGGGATGCGCTGGCGGAGCAGGGCGTTGAGGACGAGTAGCAGCTTGTGCATGGCCGCCGTGAGCGCGACCTTCTTGGGGCGGCCGGCCGCTACGAGGCGCTGGTAGAACGCACGGATGGCAGGGTTGCGCTGGGCCGCGACGCGCGTGCCCATCCACAGGGCGGCGCGCACGCGGGCGCGGCCACCCCAGATGATGCGCCGGCCGCGCAGGATGCCGCTCTCGCAGTTGAGCGGGGCGACCCCGACCAGGGCCGCAATCTGCTTGCGGTTCAGCCGCCCCAACTCGGGCAGCTCGGCGATCAGCGTCGTGGCGAGCACCGGGCCGATGCCCGGCACGCTCTGGAGGAGGTCGTCGTCCTCGCGCCAGGCCGGGCTGGCGCGGATCTGCCGGCGCAGCTCGCGGTCCAGTTCGTCGCGCTCCTGCCGCAGCCAGGCGATGTCCGCCTCGACCCGTGGGCGCAGGGCGGCGGGCGTGGTCGGCAGGCGCTGCTGCTCGGCCACCAGCATGGCGATCACCTGCTGGCGACGGGTCAGCACGGCGGAGAGGTTTTGCGCCTCGGCATCGGGTAACGGGCGGGGCTCAGGCCGAACGACCTCGGCGAAGCGCGCGAGCAGCTGCGCGTCGAGCGCGTCGGTCTTGGCCAGTTGCCCGACCGCCTTGGCGAAGTCGCGCACCTGGCGCGGATTGACTACCGCGACCGCCAGCCCGGCGGTGGCGAGCGCGGCGGCGAGCGGCACTTCCAGCCCACCGGTGGCCTCCAGCACGATGAGCGCGGGGGCAAGGGGGCAGAGCTGCGCGACGACTTGGCCGATCCCGGCCTCGTCGTTCGGCAGGCGCTCGACCAGGCCGGTCGGGCGCGCGGCGAGATCGAGGTGCGTCTTGGACACGTCAATACCGACGAAGATCGCGGTGGTCATCGGGGCCTCCTCCTTCCTGTCGGCTCTCCCGGCGCGCCCAGCCTTGTGTGATGCGGGCTCGACAAGCGGCCCAGGCAACGGTTCGGGCTCTGGGAGAAAGGGAGGACGCGGCGACCGACGCTTTTTTCCGGCCTCGCGGGACCAAGGGGGCAGGGGTCTGCCGCGTCCACGGAGTAGTCAACCACAGAACCAATATACAAGGGGGCGAGGAATGCCCGATCGCGCTGACGGTGCCGGAGGTGCTCCGCCTGCCGCGCCCACGCCGCCCCGTCGTCGGAGACGCCGTGACCACCACCCGTCGCCGTGCCCGGCCTCCCGCCCCGCACGATGGCGTGGCAGCCGCTGGCTCCGGCCCTGACCGCGCCGCTATCCGGGGGCAAGCTGCGCTGGGGCCAGTTGGCGCGAGGCCTGACACACCGCCTACGACCGCCCCGCGCTGGCTCCGCGACGGCACCCGGGCGCGCATCCTCGCCGCGCTCCCCGCACAGGGGGACTCGACTTGATCATATATCCGCAACCGAAACACTAGAGCTGTGTTGTTGACGCGCGGGCGAAAACCGCCCGCCCCCGAGGTGCAACCACGAGGGCGATCTCCTGCTACGGCGTATCCGACGACTCGCCGAGCGGGATAGTGTATGAGGTGATCCCGATCAGCTTGCCGTCGGCGAAATCGTAGAGGTCGCAGGAGGCGATCGCGGAGGCGTTCTCGCCCGGCTCCGCGTATGTGGCCTCGCTGTCGATGACGACACAGCGATCGCCGACCACGATCCGAAACTTCGTGAACGTCGTGGTTACCCTGGCCAGGTATTCCGCCGAGCCCTCGCACGCCCGGGTCACGGCTCCTCGCCCCGCGAGTTGCTCCCCGCCGACCAGATTCCACCGTATGTCCTCCGCGAGGTAGCTATAGGTGAGTTCGAAGCGGTGCCGCGAGAAAGCTTCGGCTACCTGTGCGATCGACAGCTCCATCCCCGTCTCCTTGTCTCCTTGGCGGATCGCCGCCGCCTTCCCCGCAGGGGGATAGCTCCGATCGCCCTCGGTCGTCCACGACACGACGAATTGCGTGAGGCACGGTAGCACATCCGTCGGACCACCCCTCGCCCGATCGCGCCCCGCCTCGACCCCGTATCGCCCGATGCCTCGGGGCGGCAACGAGGCGCGCTATACTGCGGACACGCCGCGCGGCGCGTGTCCGCGCTCGGTCGCCAGCAAGAGGAGGAGCCGCCGTGGAGATGACCGTACCGGTGGTCGGACCGGGGACGCCGTTCGTATCGCTGCTCGAAGAGGACGCCGACCCCGGGCTGCGCTTGCCCGCGGCCTTCCAGCGGATCTACGGGGGCGATTGGCCGCTGCCCGCGCCCGGAGCGGAGCGCCCCTACACGTATATGAACTTCGTCGTCTCGCGCGATGGGCGGGTCTCGTTCGCCGAGCCGGGCCACCTGGGCGGCGGCGATGTCAGCGGTTTTAACGCCCACGATCAGTGGCTGATGGGTTTGCTTCGCTCGCGCTGCGACGCCGTCCTGAACGGGGACAACACGTTGCGCTTGGAACCGTCACTGCTCCTGACGCCGGACCATATCTTCCCCGCGGATGCCGCCGCGTTCGCCGCCCTGCGCGCCGCCGAGGGGCGACGGGCCGTGCCGCTCCATGTCTTTCTCTCGCTGGAGGGTGACCTGCCTGTCGAGGCCGCCGTCTTCGGTCGCCCCGAGGTCCCCATCCTGATCGCGACGACCACGCGTGGTGTCGCCACGACCCGCGCCGCGCTGGGCGATCGGGCGCAGGTCACGGTGCGCGACTTCGGGACCGACAGCGTCGATCCTGTCGCGTTGCTGGCGACACTTCGCCGGGAGTACGGCGTCCGCTCGCTGCTCTGCGAGGGCGGCCCGCGCACCTACGGCACGCTGCTGGGGGCGGGCCTGGTCGATGACGAGTTCCTGACCCTCAGCCCGCTCGTCATCGGCAATCACCCGCCGGGTATCGCCCGGCCTCGCCCGAGCCTGGTGGAGGGGATCGCCTTCGCGCCGGGTCGGACACCCACGCAGCGGCTGCTCGCGATTCGTCGCGCGGGCGATCACCTGTTCCTGCGCTCCCGTTACCGGCGAGACTAGGATGCGGCACCCGTCGCGGGGTACGGGAGGCTCCGGAGCCGTCCCCATGACCGCGCGCCCCGATCGTCATCACCGACCGCCGTGCCGATCTCCCCACGCCGGGCACCGCGTTCGCGGCGATCGACCGCGCGGGCCATGCGACCATTGGCGGCTTGCGCGATACCGCGGCTGTCCTGGACACGATGATCGGCCCTACGCCGCGCGGTTCGGTGGTACGTGCTTTGCGCCGTGGCCTGACAGTATGGGTGTGCAGGGCCGAGAGGGGAACAACGATGGAACCCGGGGGGGCGCAACGGATCCCCTCCCTCGCCTCGGACGCCGCGGTCCACGGTAGCGGGGTTGGGAGCCGTGGGGCGACGGGGACGAGTCGCCCCTGAGGGGTTGCGTCACGCCCCGGTATCCCCCGTTCCTCCGGTATCGGGCGGCGCGGCGCGGCGCCCGGGTAGCGTCGCGCGGGTGGTGTTGCCGACTCGCCCGCCCGGATGAACGGGCTTGGCACTGTCGGTGCGTCGATGGCCGAAAGGGGACATCGTGACATATCGACCGATCGAGCAGTATGGGATCATCGGCGATACGCGCAGCGCGGCGCTCATCGGCCTGGACGGCTCGATCGATTGGTTTTGCTGCCCCTCCTTCGACTCGCCGAGCGTCTTCGCGGCTCTCCTCGACGACGAGCGGGGCGGGCGCTTCACGCTCGCGCCAGATTGCCCGGAGGAGGCGATCACCCGCAAGCAGTTTTACTGGCCGGATACCAATGTGCTGGTCACGCGTTTCCTCGCGGCTGATGGCGTCGGCGAGATCACCGATTTCATGCCGATCGGCGCGGCGCACGATGACGGGTGGCGGCAGCAACTCATCCGGCGAGTCCACGTTGTGCGCGGCAGATTGCCCTTTCGCCTCCGTTGCCAACCGGCCTTCGACTATGCCCGCACGGCGCACGAGACAACGATGACCGACAACGGCGTGATTTTCGCCGCGCCCGACCTCTGCCTCGGCCTGGCCGCAACCCTCCCGCTCACCGTGGCGGCGGGGGCGGCGGAGGCCGCGTTTACCCTGGGAGAGGGCGAGGGGGCGACGTTCATCTTGCGCCAGCTCGACGCGCGGCCCGGGACGCCCGCCGACTGCGGTCTGCCGTGCGACGAAGGCGAGGCGGAGGAGCTTTTCCGGCAGACGGTCGCGTACTGGCGCAGATGGGTCTCCCGATGCACCTACACCGGGCGGTGGCGCGAGATCGTCCGGCGCTCCGCGCTGGTGCTGAAGCTGCTGACCTACTCCCCGACTGGCGCGATCGTGGCGGCCCCGACCTGCGGGTTGCCGGAGGCCATCGGCGGCGACCGCAACTGGGATTATCGCTACACCTGGATCCGGGACAGCGCCTTCACCCTCTATGGGCTGTTGCGGATCGGCTTCACCGAAGAAGCCGCGCGGTTCATGGACTGGCTGGATGAACGTTGCCACGAGGCGAACCCCGATGGCTCCCTGCAAATCGTCTACGGCATCGACGGTCGTCGTGAGCTGCCCGAGACGATCCTCGACGGGCTCGCGGGGTATCGGGGTTCGGGGCCGGTGCGGATCGGCAATGCCGCCGCCGCGCAGATGCAACTCGATATCTATGGCGCGCTGTTGGATGCGGTCTATCTCTACAACAAGCATGGCGAGATGATCTCCTACGAGTTCTGGACACATCTCCGTCGGCTGGTCGATTGGGTCTGCGAACACTGGCGCGATGAGGATGACGGCATCTGGGAGGTGCGGAGCGGGCGTCAACAGTTCGTCTACTCGAAGGTGATGTGCTGGGTGGCGGTCGACCGCGCCCTGCGGCTCGCCGATCGCCGCTCCTTCCCCGCCGATCGGGTGCGCTGGGCGGAGGTGCGCGACGCGATCTACGAGGAGGTGATGGAGCGCGGGTGGAACGTGGAGCAAGGGACTTTCGTGCAGGCGTACGACGGCGATACCCTCGACGCGTCGGCCCTGATCATGCCGCTGGTCTTCTTCATGGCCCCGCGCGACCCGCGCATGATCCAGACGCTCGACGCGATCCGCCGACCGACACGCGACGGGGGATTGGCGTCCGACGGCCTGGTCTACCGTTATGATAGCGAACGCTCACCGGATGGCCTGGATGGCGAGGAAGGCGCGTTCAGCATGTGCAGCTTCTGGCTGGTCGAGGCGCTGACACGCGCCGGTCGAACCGATCGGGCGCTGTTGGAGGAGGCGCGGCTGCGCTTCGAACAGATGCTCGGCTACGCCAACCATCTCGGGCTCTATGCCGAGGAGCTCGGCCCGCGCGGCGAGGCGCTGGGCAACTTCCCGCAGGCATTCACCCATCTCGCGCTGATCAGCGCCGCCTATAACCTCGATCGGGCGCTCGGGATAGACGAGTCCTGATGCCGCGAGCCTTAGCCGTGCGGGCATATGAGCATGGGATCTTCTACCGTGGGTGATACCCGTATGGTGTCGCCGTAACCCGGGCATCACGCGCGGAGAGTGCCGATCTGGTGGTGCTCCGTCGCCGTCGGCCGGGATGCGTCGCAACGTCGGCGGCGGTTCGCATCGCCAGCCGGTCGCGCCGCCGATTCCCGCTACGCCCGCAGCTCGCGATCCTCCTCGATCGGATCCTCCGGCTTTCCCTGCCGTTCCCGTAGCCCCCACGGGTCTTTCTCGCGGACATTAGGTCGCGGCACGTATCGTGCAATTGCACGATACGCCGCGGTCATACCCAGCAGACCAACGGGTGTAGATTCGTACT
>DATCMP010000321.1:0-2282 GCA_036563365.1 Thermomicrobiales bacterium | reverse complement strand
TCACGACCCACAACTCACCCCGCCGCCTCATCGCTCACAGCCGACTCAGCCGCAACAGCGATCTCCGCGATCGTCACCTCGCGCCCGAGTTGCGCGGAGGCGTAACAGGCGTCGATGATCTGCGTCCGCCGCAACCCCTCTTCGCCGTGATAGGCCGCCCAGTCCTCGCCGCGCACGATCGCCAGGAAGTCGCGCACCACTTTCATGTGGCCTTCGCCGCGCGGTACACGCGGCGCGACGACTGCGGGCATCCCAGCGACATCGCTGAAAAGCCGCAACGTGTCCTCCCAGCCATAGTTGACGATCTTCAGTTCCGCGCCACCATCGGTACCGAAGAGGGTCACGCCGAAATCGTCGCCCGCGCTGCCATAGACCGCCCAACTCGCGTCCAGCGCCAGGGTCGCGCCACTGGCGAAGCGGATGAACGCCGTCGCCAGATCCTCGACCTCGTAGGCGCTACCGACCAACTGCTTCGGGCCAGTCGAGAAGATATTGTTGCCACGCCCGCGCGGCCCCAGCTCGGCATAGGTCGCGCCGCTAACGGTGACCGCGTATGGCTCGCCGAGCAGATACAGCGCGAGATCGAGCATGTGGACGCCCAGGTCGATCAACGGCCCGCCACCGGCGAGCTCCTTGTTCGTGAACCAACTCCCGAGGGAGGGGATCCCCACCCGGCGCATCCAACTCGCCTTGGCGTGGTAGACCCGCCCGAGGCCACCTTCATCGATATGGCGCTTCAAGACCGTGACGTCGCCGCGCGCCCGGTGATTAAAGACGGTGTGCAGCACCCGGTCGGCCCGTTGCGCCGCCGCGACCATCGCCGTCGCTTCAGCCGAGGTCCGCGCCAGCGGCTTCTCGGACAGCACATGACAGCCGCGATCCAGCGCCGCGATCGCGATCGGCGCATGGAGCGCGTTCGGGGTGCAGATGCTGATCAGGTCGAGATCGTCCCGTTCCAGCAAGTCTTGCCAGTCGCGGTAGAGATACGGCACGCCATAGGTCGCCCCGAGTTCGGCTCGGTGCCCATCCTCCAAACCGGCCAGCGCCACCGTCTGCACATTCGGCAGGGCAGCATAACCCTGCAAGTGGGCATTGCCGGTAAAGCCCAACCCGATTACCCCGGCCCGCAAGGTCCGGTTGCCCCAATCCCCAGTCGCCACGCTCATCGCCTCGTTCATCTAACCGCTCCCGCAGCCGCGTCAATCGCACGGCGGCACAGCGCAATGGTACCCCGCGCCCGAATGTGGCGCACGCGGTCGATTGCGTACAGTCGGTCTAGGCGCACGGAGAGTGCCAACGAGGCGAAAGCCACCCATCACCACGGCATCGATGTCGTGCAGGACGACTCCAACTGTCGTAAGAAGTACCCCATAGTACCTTTTCCCCGAGAAATCGAAGTACCGTTCTCTCTATCTATCGCCAATGCCGCACAGTACGCTGAATACAGTGATACGGAAGGATGGCGCGGCGGTCAACGACTGTTACCAACGCACGGCGGCGCACCTTCCGCAAGGTGCGGAACAGAACGTGGAGAGGTTATGAAGGTTGTGCTCTTCTGCGGGGGACTTGGCCTCCGAATGCGCGAGGCGTCCGAGCGAACGCCGAAACCGATGATCCCGATCGGCAATCGCCCGCTCTTATTGCACCTGATGAAATACTACGCCCACTTCGGCCACACCGAATTCATTCTCTGCCTGGGGTATCAGTCCCATGTGATCAAGGATTATTTCCTCAACTACAACGAAGCCCTCGCCAACGATTTTGTCCTGACGCGCGATGGCTCCGTGGAACTGCTGGAAAGCGACATCCAGGGCTGGAAGATTAGCTTCGTCCACACCGGCTTACGGGCCAGTATCGGTCAGCGACTCCGGGCGGTGCGCGAACATATCGGCGACGATGAATATTTCCTCGCCAACTATTCCGATGCGCTGACCGACGCGCCCCTCCCCGACGTGATCACGCACCTGCAAGACCGCGACAAAATCGCGACCTTCCTCTGCGTGCAGCCGACCCACTCCTTCCATTTCGTCGCCCTGCAAGACCATGACCCCGACCTCGTCGCGGGGATCCAGGATGTCTCGCAGGCCAACGTCTGGATCAACGGCGGGTTCTTCGTCTTCCGCCGCGAGATCTTCGACTACATCCAGGAGAACGAAGATCTGGTCGAAGCACCGTTCCAACGTCTGATCGCCGCTGACCAGCTCCTCGCCTATCGCTACAACGGCTTCTGGGCACCGATGGACACCCTGAAAGATCGCGACAAGCTGGAATCGCTCTTCGAG
>DATCMP010000319.1:0-29141 GCA_036563365.1 Thermomicrobiales bacterium | reverse complement strand
CGCGGCGATCTCAGCGTCTCCGATGCCCAGCGCGGCCTCGTCGTGGCGCAACTGACCCAGGCAATCTTCACGTCGGTCCGGGAGGGTGGCAAGCCGATCGAGGTGGGGGTGTTGGGGTAGGGTGATTGGAAGACTCGGGTGACCGCCCTGCGGTCACCCGAACGCGCGCGCGAGCCAGAAGATCAGCATTCCGGCGGCGAGGCCCGCCCAGAGTTGCCGCGTGCGCCAGACGGCGAGCGCCGCCGCCGCGACGCCGAGCAGGCGTGCCGGTGCCTCGCTCGTGCCGAGGCCGAGATCGGGCGCGATCAGGGCGGCGAAGACCGCGACCGGGATGTAGGTGAGCAGGCGACCGAAGAGCCCCGGAAGTTGGCGCTGCGCGAGGGTGAATCCGGCGATGCGCGTACCATAGGTGGCGAGGGCGGCGGCGAGGATGAGGCCGATGGTCCCCATTACGCGGTTTCCTCCTTGCGCGCGCCGAGCGTTTCTAGCGCGACGCCGAGACCAGCGGCGATCAGCGCTGCCAGCAAGATCGTGAGTCCCCCGGCCACGACGCGACCGAGGAGCAAGGCGGAGATCGCCGCCGTTGCCGCGACCAGACACTGTCGCCAGTGGCGCAGGAGCGGCATGAGCAGCGCCAGGAAGGTCAGGGGGAAGATGAAGCTGAGGCCCAGCCGCTCCGAGTTCGGGAGGAGTTGGCCGACGAGTGAACCGGCGAGGGTGGTGAGGTTGAAAACCCCGTAAAGGCTGAGGCCAGCGCCGAAATAAAAGCTCGGCCCTCCGCGCCCATCGAGGCCATCACGGATCGTTACGCCATAGGCTTCGTCGGTGAGGACATACGCCAGGAGCGGGATTGGCAGCTTGATATCCGGTCCAAACTGCGTGCTCAGGGACAGCCCGTAGAGGACGTGCCGGAGGTTGAGCGCCAGCACGGTAAGCACGATCGCGATCCCATTGGCCCCCGCCGCGAGGAGGGTGACGAGCGCCACTTGCGCCCCACCGGCGAAGACGGTGAGCGAGAGGAGTTGCGTCTCGATGACGCTGAGCCCGGCTGTCCGCGCTAACAGCGCAAAAGCCACGGCGAATGGCGCTACCCCAGCCCACAGCGGGATCATCGCCACGACGCCCCGGCGCAGTTCGCTCGCCTGCCCTGCGGTGCGATTCAGCGGTACTTCCGGCGACATGGTCCCTCCGCGCTGTATTCCATCCCGTCACCCGCATCACGATTGTTCACCCCCGCTAGTATGGGTCCATTCGGCGTATTGGCAATAGCCAATTGGTGATTGGCCTCTTTACGGGTTGCCCTTGGCGTGGTACCCTGCGAGCATGGATATTTCGGCACTGTCCCTGGACACGCCCGATTCGCGTCCACGTTACCGGCAACTTTGTGAGGTGCTGGCGGCGGCGATCGCCTCCGGTGATCTCGCGGCCGGTTCGCGCCTGCCATCGGAACGCGACCTCGCGGCGCAGCTCGGCGTCAGCCGGACGACCGCCGTCAACGCCTATCGCGAGTTGGAGGCCCGCGGGTTGGTGCGCGGCCACGTCGGGCGCGGCACCTTCGTCTCCGCGACGCCGGTATCCGACGATGCACCGTTCGCCTGGCGCGGGAAAGTGGCGCTGGGGGCGCAGCGGATCGTCGATCCGGCGTTGCACGCGCTTGTGCGGGACGCCGGTGCCGAGGTCGTCTCATTCGCGCCGGGGGTGGCGGCGCTCGACCATTTCCCGCTCGACACCTTTCGTACGTTGTCCGATGCGATCCTGCGGCGCGACCCCGCCGCGCTGGCGCTCGGCCCGACCGAGGGGCAACCCGGCCTGCGCCGCGTGTTGGCCGCGCGCAGCGGTGTTCGACCGGAGCAAGTGCTGATTCTGGCCGGGGCGCAGCAAGGGCTGGATCTGGTTGCCCGGTGCCTGCTCGATCCGGGCGATACGGTGGTCATGGATCGGCCCGGTTATCTCGGGGCGATCCAGCCGTTCCGCGCGGCGGGGGCGCGGATCGTGGGCTGGTCGATCGAATCGGGCGCGCTCGATGAACTTGAAGACGCTATCGTGCGGTATCGCCCCAAGTTTCTCTACACGAACCCGACCTTCCAGAACCCGACCGGCCACACGTTGCCCGTCGGCGTGCGCCACGAATTGCTCGAACTGGCGGCGCGTCACCGGCTCCCGATCGTCGAGGACGGGACCTATCAGGATCTCGGCTTCGCCGGGAAGCCACCACCAGCGCTGCGCGAACTGGATGACCAAGGGCTCGTCATCAGCGTCAATACCTTCTCCAAAACCCTCGCGCCGGGCTTGCGCCTCGGTTGGTTGATCGCTCCCGAGTCGATCGTCGATCAGTTGGCCCTGATTAAGGCAAGGGCCGATGTCTTTAGCGCGGGCCTGATGCAACTGGTCGTGGCCGAATTCCTGGTGGGGCGGCGCTATGACGATCACGTTCGGGCGCTGAATGCCGAACACGCCCGCCGCCACGAGGTGATGCTGACGGCGTTGCGACGCGAAATCGCCCCGGGACTGCTGAAGGTAGCGCCCGCCACCGGTGGACTCTTCCTCTGGGGCCACCTCACCGGCGCGATCGACGCGCGCGATCTGCTCGATGAGTCGCTCGCTGCCGGGGTGACGTTCGTGCCCGGTGAACAGTTTTACCCCGATGGCGGCGGTAAGTACGAACTCCGTCTTTGTTTCAGCAGCGCCGCGCCTGAGCAAATCGTCGCCGGCGTACGCCGCCTCGCGCCGCTCTTTTCCGCAACACAAGCGGTACGGCGCGATCGTATCTCAGGCCGCCAGCCCCTTGTCTAAGTCGCCGTTTTAGTTCCCGCTGCATCCTCATCAACGTCCGTGCCATGCCAGAGCAGGCGCATCTCCTCGCTGATCAGCAACAGTTCGGCCAGGGTGCCACTCGCCGCAATCCGCCCCTCTTTGAGGACGATGATCTGATCGGCGCGGCGCAGTGCCGCCGGGCGATGGGAGACGGCGAGGACCGTCGAGGCGGCGTCGCTGTCGCGCGCGGCGAGCAAGCGGGACCAGAGCGCGACTTCGGTTTCGACATCGAGGGCGCTGGAAAGATCGTCGATCACCAGGAGGTCGGCCTCGCGGGCGAACATCCGCGCGGCGGCGGTTCGTTGCACCTGCCCGCCCGAGAGTTTGACGCCGCGCGTCCCCACCTCGGTGTCGAGCCCATGTTCGAGGGTCGCGAGGTCACGGTCGAGGACAGCGGCCCTTAAGGCAGCGGGCAGATCGACCCGGTCCTCCGGGGTGCCGAGCAGGATATTCTCGCGCACGGTCGCGCTGAAGAGGCGCGGAGCCTGCGGGATGTAGGCGGCGCGCGGCGGAATCAGGAAGTTCGCGGGATCGCTGACGCCCTCTCCATTCCAGCGGATCGCTCCGCTGTCGGCGGGGAGCAAGCCGAGAATGGTGCGTAGCAACGTCGTCTTGCCCGCGCCGATGCGCCCGGTGATGACGATGAAGTCGCCGCGCCGGATGCGGAGATTGATCCGGGTGATGCCGTGAGCGGTGTCGGGGTGGTGATAGGTAAGGTCGGACAGTTCGAGCGTCTGTAGCCGGTCGTCGGTTGTCCGTGCGGCGGTTGGCGCAGCGATGTTCAGGTCGCGCGGCCAGATCGGGGCGTGCTCAGTCAACGTTTCCGGTGGCGCACCTTGCAGCAGGGCGAGCAAGCGCTCGAACGAGACGCCGACCTGCCGGTATTGGGTGAGGTAGTTGCCGAACATGCTGGTGACGGTCGAGAGCCAGCCGAGATAGGAGACGAAGAGGGCGAAGTCGCCGACGGTGAACGAGCCGCCGCGCATCGCCCGCGCGGCCAGTAGCAGGACGACGCCCGTGCCGATGTTGGCGGCGTTGGCGGAGGCCGACCAGAGGAGTTGCGAGAAGACGACATCGCGGACTGCGGCGGTGCGTCGCCGCGCATTGACCTCCTGGAAATGGGCGATGACCCGTTCCTCGGCCCCCGCTGCGCGCACCGCGCCGATCGCCCCGAAAATCTCCCCGAGCAAATTGGTCACCTGCCCGGTCGCCGCTTGGCTGGCGTGGCGGTAGCGCCGGATACGGTTCGAGGCGAGGTTGACGATCGTCAGCGAGATGATGACCGGTGGCAGGACCGCGAGGGTGATCAGCGGGTCGATCCGCACCATCGTGACGATCGCAATGACGCTGACGAGGATTTGCCCGACCGGATCGAGCGTCCAACTGAGGAAGAAGTGAACGACGTGGACATCATCGCGGAAGCGGCTGATCGCCTCGCCCGATGACGTGGAGAGGGCGCGCGCGCCGGGCCGGGTGAGGATGTGGGCGAACAGGTTGCGCCGTAGCAGGGCACCGGCGGTCAGTTGCAGCGTCATGTCGAGGGCGATCCCCGGGAAGAGCGAGAGCGCCTGGGTGATCCCCACGCCGATCAGCAGGGCGATCAGGGTCGCTATCCCCGGCCCGGCGGGCGCGGCCCCGGTGAGATCATCGAGGACACGGCGCACGATCAGGCCGGGGGCCAGCGGGAAGAGATAGAAGAGGACGCCCACAAAGAGTCCGCTGAGGACATACAAGCCCGGTCGGTAGCAGATCAATCGCCAAAGATGGGGCCAGGGCACGGCAGGGGCTTGTTCTGGCACTCCCGTCGCCTGGGCAGTATCGGCCATCGGATACTCCTCCGTCTGAAAAGGCTAGACCAGCGTCTCCGCGAGGCCGACTCGCAGCAGGTGGGCGAAGCGCGAATCGGGATCGGCGGCGAGGGCGGCGCGCGGACCGGTTTCCAGGATCCGCCCGCGTTCGAGGAGCAAGATCGTGTCGGCGCGCTCCACGGTGGCGAGGCGGTGGGCGATGATGATCCCGGTGCGCCCGGTCAGCAGCCGATCAACCGCGCGCTCGACGCGGACCTCGGTGGCCGGATCGAGGCGCGACGACGCTTCATCGAGGATGATCAGGCCCGGATCGCGCAGGAAGACGCGCACGAAGGCCAGCAATTGGGCCTCGCCCGCCGAGAGGCCACCGCCCCCCAGCGGGAGGATCGTATCGAGCCCTTCGGGGAGCGCGCGGCACCAATCGCCGAGCCCGAGTGTGTCGAGCGCGCCCAGGACCGCCGTATCGGTGATCGTCCGATCGAAGAAGGTGAGATTGTCGCGGACGGTCGCATGGAATAGCTGAATCTCCTGCGTGACCACGCCGATCTGGGCGCGCAACTCGGCGATGCGCGCCTCGCGCAGATCGTGGCCCCCGAGACGGACCGATCCCTCTTGCGGATCGTAGAGCCGCGCCAGAAGCCGCGCGATCGTCGTCTTGCCGCTGCCGGTACGACCGAGCAGACCGAGGCGGGCACCGGCGGGGATAGTGAACGACAGATTCTCGAGCGCCGGGCCATCCGCGCGAACCTCACCGCTGCGGTGATCTACTTCCGGGTCGGCGGGATAGGTGAACGTAACATGGTCGAACTCGATCGTCGGGGCGCTCGAAATCGCAGCGGCCTTAGCGCGATTCAGGCCGATTCCCGGCCCATCGATGATCGCGCTCCGTTCCGCGAGCAGGGCGCGGACGCGGCCGATCCCGGCGGCGGCCTGCTGCAAGTCGGAGAGTTGCCGGGTGATCTGCTCAATCGGGCGGCGCAGCATCTCGGTATAGCTGAAAAGGAGGTAGACGGTGCCGATCGTGATCATCCCGCCGCGATAGAGGTAGGTGCCTAGGCCGAGCGATAGCGCCGTGCCGACCGCGAAGAGGATGATCATCGTGCCGCTGATCGTGTTGCCGAGCAGACCGGCCCGGCGCTGGAGACGCAGCAAGGCGTCCGAGCGAGCGGCGAGCCCCGCCTGCGCGTGCGCGATGGCGGTCGTGCCGCTCGTGCGAAGGTCTTCGGTCCCGGCCAGACGTTCTTCGAGGAAGCCGAAGAGGTCGGCGCTCGCCGCGCGCGCCGCCGCCCAGCCGGGGACGGCGACATCGCGCAGGCTGATCACGGCGGCGGCGGCGACGAGCACATAGACCGTCATCGCCGCCCCGACCCGCCAATCGACCGAGTAGAGGATGATCAGCACGCCGAGCATCAGGAAAAAATTGCCGAGCATGGCGACGACGAAGCGGGAGAAGAAGTTGCCGAGCTTCGCCACGTCGCCGTCGATCCGCTCCAACAACTCGCCGGGGGTATGGCGGCTGTGGAAAGCGGCGTCGAGGCGCAGGCAATGGAGCGCGAGGTCGGCGCGCAGGTGGTTGGTGGCGGTCCAGCCGACCCCTTCGGCGACATAGGTTTCGACGATTGTCACCACTTGCCCGACGATCGCGGCGGCGAGGAAAAGGAGCGCCGTGATCGTCAGGGCGGTGATCGTGACGCCCCCCACCGCGAGATCGATGAAGCGGCTCAGGATCTGCGGATTGACGAGTTGGAGGCCGATCCCGCCGAGCAGCAGCGCGAAGAGGAGTGCCACGCGCCCGCGTTGGGGGCGCAGATAGATCAGCAGGAAGGCACCGTAGCCCGCGGGTTTTGGCGGCGGTTGCGCCGTTCGTGGCACGCTCACGAATCTCAGCCCCTTCCCCTCCAACAGTTTCACCGGTCGTCACCCACCAGCATTCACCAATGGTATCCGTTGAGGCTACCACGTTTGCGGTTCGGCGCACCTGTACGTTGGTCGAGGAAGGGGCTGATCTTCTTAATGTTTGCGGTCGAGTCCGGCCTTGGCGAACGCCTGCGACAGGACGCGGTACGACTGTGTGGCGGCGGCGAGTGGATCATAGTCCGAGCGCCGCTGCACCGCGATGCTGATCTCGGTGGCGACATGACCGTGATACCCGGCCTTGTCCAGCGCGCGGAGGTACCGCACGTAATCCATCTCGCCCTCGCCGGGGATCAGGAACTCGTGATTCGGGGCCAGCCCGCGCTCGTCCTTGACGTGCATGTGCGCGCTATACGGCACAACCATGTCGATCACCCGCTCCATATCGAGGCCACGGATGTTGAAGTGGCTGATGTCGAGGTGGATCCGTAGCGCGGGGGAGTTGATCTGCTCGACCAGCCAGACCGACTGCTCCGGGAGATGCAGCGCCGCCCCGATGTGGGGTTCCATGCTGATCAGCGCGCCGACCTGCTCGGCGTAGGTGGCGAGTGTGCCGTATCGCTCGACCAACTCCTGCTTTCGCGCTTCCCAATCCTCCTCGGTGCCGCCCGAGACGCTGCTGACCGTCAATACTTCGCCGGGATGCTGCAACTCGGCGGCGAGATCGAGATACGTTTTGACCCTCGCCAGATTGGTGGTCGCCGTTTCCGCGTCCGCCGTGAGCAGCGGTGTGGCCCCCGAGAGGCCGGAAAGGATGAGGTTGTGATCGTCGTAGAGCTTGCGGATCCGCTTGCGCTCAGCGGCGTCCAGGTTGGCCGCGTTGGTGGGCCAGCGCGGCACGACGGTCATCTCCAAGCCGTCGAAGCCGAGCGCCGCGCAATGGGCCACCGCCGTGTCGATCGAGACGGTGGGCATACCCCAGGTGCTATGGGAGAGGAGGATAGTCATCAGAGTGGGCTCCTTGGCGTGCGTGTAGCCTTTTCTACCTCAGTCGGGGCGCGGCGGTTGAATCCCTTGCACGGGATTCAACCGCCCGCTATGTTTAGCCGCCGCCTTACACTAGCTTCAGGTACTCGTCGATCTCGCGCTGGTAGGCATCGACTGCGCTCGATTCGACCTCCTCGATCGTCACCGCGCGATTGGCGCGGTCGGACTCGAAGAGGGCGTAGACGAGCGCGACAGCGCGCTTCGCTACCGCGCCATCGACCTCCGGTTTCGTGCCGTTGCGGACGCACTCGGCCAACTCGTACTGTTCGAGCGCGAGGAGCTTGCGGTCGGTTGTCGGGAAATCGAAGCTGTAGGTCCAGGGGCGCTCGCCGCCGAAGAGTTCCGCCGCCGCCGGGTTGAGGCGGTAACTCGGCGCATACTCCAGGATTCGTTCGTCGTTGATCACGGTGCCATCATCGAACGTCATGCGGACCGGCCTGCCGTTGCGGTCGCCGGGAGCGGCGATCGAGCCGCGCGTGCCATACACCATCCGGTAGTTCAGCGGTTCGCCGTGCCCGGCGTAATGGTCGGTCCACTGGCCGAGGGTGCCATTAGCGAAGGTGATCGTGGCGAACATCGCATCCTCGCCGGTCGCCTCGATCGTGTCGGGGACATATTCGGCCCACTTCTCGTAGAAACCGCCCGGCCCGCCGGTATTCCGGCTGTAGCGCAATTTCTCGTAGAGACGGACCTTGCCGTAGGCGGCGGCGGGGTCGCCGAAATAGAACTGGAGGATATCGGCCGAATGGACCCCGGCATCCAAGGTGAGGGTCCCGGACAACTTCTGGTGCCGCCAGGGGGTGATAAAGAGGTCATCCTTGCCGCGCACCGCCGTCTCCATGATGAACTGGCGGTCGCCGATCGCGCCGTCATCGAGGAGGGCGCGAACGAGGCGGTTGATCGGGTCGCGCCGATAGTTCTCCGCGATCGAGAGGATTTTGCCGCTCCGCTCCGCCGCCGCGATGATCTGATCGCAGCCGCGAATCGTCAGCGCCAGCGGTTTTTCGCAGAGGGTGTGCAGCCCGAGATCGAGCAGCATCGTCGCGGCGCGGTGGTGTGAGCCGGTGTCGGTGGTGCAATCGGCGGCCTCCAGCCCGTCGACCTCGCGGACCATCTGCGCGGCATCTTCGTAGACACGGGGGCGCGTGCCGAGCAGCTCTTTGGCCTCGTCGGCGAGATCTTCGGCGTTGCGGCGATTGAGGTCGCAGACCGCGACCAGATCGATGTTGTTGTGCTCGCTCCGTGCCAGCTCACCCAGCCCCGCGAGGTGGCGGCGCCCCATCCCACCGCACCCGACGATCGCCAATTTGACCCGTTCCGCCATCGTGTCGCCCCTTTCTGCTGTTGCCTATCGTCACCATGTGTGGCCCTGTACTCAGGAAGCCGACCCTGTCTCACAGACGTAGATCGAAACCGTCATTTGCGACCGCCTCGGCGAAGTGGCCTTCATCCAGCGTCAAGCCGAAGCCGGGCGCATCGGGGATCGTGACCCAGCCCTCATCGATCCCGTAGCGTGCGGAGTCGATACCGGCCGTCGTTACCTCGTCCCACTCCACGAAGGTGAAGCCGTCGATCGCGCCCGCCAGGTGGCCCGCGGCGTAGTTGCCGTAGTGTGCGCCATAGTGATGCGGCGCGCTGCGACGGCCCCACTCGTCGAGCTGGCGACCGGTCACCAGCCAGGGGGTGAAGCCATAGGAGAAGATGTCGTACTGCACCACGTCGATCAACCCCTCGCGCGCCCAGTCGAGCAGGCGCGGCGAGGCGTCGCCCTCGCCATCGGCGATCAGCGTGGGCAAACCTTCCGCAGTGAGCCAAGCGCGGAGATCGCGGTAGAGGATCGGGTCCTCGTGGAACGGCTCCTCGATCCAATGGATGTGACAATCGGCGGTCTCGCGCAGGACCTGCTTGGTGAGATTGAGATTGTAGCCATTATTCGCGTCGAGCATGATCGGCGGTTCGGTGCCGACCGCCTCGCGCACCGCCCGCACGATCGCGATGTCGCGGGCCGTCCCCGCGTCGAGTGGTAGATGCCGCGCGCCGCGTCCAACTTTGATCTTGAAGGCCCGGTGGCCGCGCGCGTAGCCCTGCCGCGCCTCATCCGCGATCAGCGCCGTCGCCTCATCGTGATCGGTGAGATGCAGATCATCGAAGTAGAGCGAGGTGTCGTAGGTGCGGACCTTGTACGGCATCGTGGCGGTGCGCCCATTGATCGCCGCCGCCAGCGCGTAGACCGGCTGCCCGGTGCGCTGGCCGATGAGATCCCAGAGTGGGTATTCGCAGGGTAGCCACGGTGTGGCGGCACCATGCGCGGCACCGAATGCACTGTCGAGATGAGCGCCGAGGAGCGACCGCAGTTCTTCGGGGCTGGCGCGGCTGCGCCCGAAGCCCGTTGCGCCATCTTCGGTCGTCAGTTGAACGATCGGGACGCGAACGATCGCACCATGATCGCCGAGGCGGGCATTGCTCCCGGCATGGCGCGGACGACGACCCTCGAAGACGCCGCCCCGGATACGGACGATGCGCGGATTCCCCAAGTCTCTCTCCTCCGTGCGCCGACAACGTTGTCGGCGCGCAGTATAGCAGGGGGGCGGACGGCATGTCGGGGTAGGTAGAGGCAACCCCCTGATCGACAGATCCACGCTTTTTACGAGTAGCAATAGCACTTCCTGAGGTCATTACTGTTCGAATTGATCTACATCCTAAATCTATGTATAATCACCTCCAGGGTGGTCATAGGTGTCGCGTATGATCGTGGAGCACGGAATGGGGCGAGAATTACCGAGGGGCGATCTCCCGGCGTTAATCCTGGCGGTACTCGATGATGCGCCGGCGCACGGCTACGCCATCGCCCGCACGATCGAGCGACGCAGCGATGGCGTGTTGCAGCTTCGCGAGGGGTCGCTCTATCCGGCGCTCCGTGCGCTCGAACAGCAGGGGTTGGTCAGCAGCGCGTGGGAAACTGCGGGCGCTGGTCCGGCGCGGAAGGTCTATACCCTGACCGATGCCGGTCGAGGATCGCTGGTCGAGCGGGCGAACGATTGGGATGCGTACGCGGCAGCGGTCGCGGCGGTATTGGGGAAGAGGAGGGTCAGCTATGGATAATCCGCAGGTGACAGCATATCTGGACACGGTGCGGCAGCAGTTAGGGTCATTGTCGGCCGATCGCCGCGACGAGGAAATGCGCGAAATACGCCAGCACCTCGAGTTGCTGATCGCGGCACAACGGGCGCAAGGGTTCGGCGAGGATGCGGCGGCGGCGACGGCGCTACGCCAGTTCGGCCATGCCGAACAGATTGGCCGACAGCTACAACGGGCAGAGATGAACGCGCGTCAGCCACGACTCTGGCCGTTGTTGCTCTTCTATGCGTGTTCCGTTGTGCTGATCTTCGGTCTACTGGCGACGGCGAATGACAAGCCAACCGATTTCCCGGCATCGCTCGCCGGGCAACTCGTGCTGGCCCTGGTGCTGCCGGCGGGGATGTTGGTGATCCGCGTGGTTGCTTATCTGCGGACCCGAAGGCGTAACGCGCAGGGCTAGGTGAGGCACGCGTGATGCCGTTGCCGGACGGTACTCGGATATTTGTTCAGTCACGATGTAGAAGTTAGCGTGTTCTATCCACCGTGTCGGTGAAGAAGTCGGCGATCGGCGCGGTGAACGGCAGGGTCGGTGACACCAGCACACCGCTCGGCGGGATGCGCGAGATTTGCAGATAACGACCCGTCGTGTGCTCAGGCTGGCTATGGACCAGCGTATCCCGTTCTTCAGGGCGCACGATCCAGTATTCAGGGACCCCCGCGCGGGCGTATGCTGCACGCTTGACCTCATGGTCATACTCGGCATTCGATGGTGAGAGAACCTCTACAACCAGCGTCGGTACACCATTGACACGACGATCATCGATGATGCCAAAATCGTCTTTCCCGACGATCAGGATGTCTGGCTGGACTGGCTGTGCCCCAGGCATGAAGACACCGATCGGGGACCATAGCGTAATCCCGAACTCCCGGGCGTCGATCTGCGCGAAACAGGCAAGGACGATCATGCGGATGATCCGCTGGTGCCGCGCGCTCGGGGCCGTGCTCACGTACAACACTCCGTCGATAATCTCGTAGCGGTTGCTGTCATCATGTGGCAATTGCGCCCAGTCCGCTGCCGTCCAGGCCGCATCGACCGAACGCAGTACCACTTCGCGGTTTGCCGGCATCAGGGCCATCGGCTGCCTCCGGTCACGTCGCAAACGATCGTGTGCTGATGAGTATAGCAGCCCGCTTCCATCGGACGGAAAACGACCGTGAGGGCTTCGTCTGACTCGGGATTAAGGAAGGGCGAACGGTGTTACCCGTTCGCCCTGCCGATTGTTTGGTGTTGGTGGGTTGTCGCCTACTTCGGTCGGGCGATCTCCGCGTTGACCGCGCGACCGCGGATCGTGGTGCGACCGAGGGCCGCGACGACGCGATCGGCGACCGCTTGCGGCACTTCCACGAACGAGTAGGTGTCGAAGAGGTCGATCGCGCCGATCTCCTTGCCGGCGATCCCCGCCTCGTTGGCGATCGCGCCGACGAAGTCACCGGGGCGCACGCCATCCTGCCGCCCGATGTTGATGAAGAGGCGCATCATGCCGCGCTCCGCACCGACGCCGTCACCGGCCATCGCGTGGTCGTTGCGGCGCTTCACCTCGGGGGTCGCCGCCGCCGCGCCGGTGCCGCCGGTCGCGATCTTGATCGCCGCGGCAGCGATCTCGACGGCGTCGAACTCCTCGCTCAACTCATCGACCAGGAGCAGGTACGGCGCGAGGCCGTCACCGTTCAACTCCTTGACGATCGACTCCTTGAACGCCTGGCGACGCCGCGCCTCGACATCGGCCATCGTCGGGACGCGGAGCTGCTTGATCCGCTTGCCGATCATCCGCTCGATGAAGCGCAGTTGGCGCAACTCGCGCGGCGCGACGAGCGTGATCGCGTCGCCCTCCTTCCCGGCGCGCCCGGTCCGGCCGATCCGGTGGACGTAGGAGTCCGGGTCGTCCGGCACGTCGTAGTTGATGACGTGGCTGACATCGGGAATGTCGAGGCCACGGGCCGCGACATCGGTGGCGACCAAAACTTCGGTCAGCTTGTCGCGGAAGCGCTTCAGCGTGCGCTCACGCTGCTGCTGCGTGATGTCGCCGTGGATCGGCTCGGCGGAGTAGCCGCGCCCCTGGAGCGACTGCACCAGTTCGTCCACGTCGCGCTTCGTGCGGCAGAAGACGATCGCCGCACCGGGATCTTCGACATCGAGGATCCGCCCGAGAACGTCGAGCTTGGCGTGATTCGGCACCTCGTAGTAGACCTGCGTGATGCTCGGCACGGTGAGGCTATTGCGGTCGACGCTGATCGCCAGCGGGTTCCGCAAATAACGGCGGGAGAGCGCGGCGATCCGCGGCGGGATCGTCGCCGAGAAGAGGGCGATCTGCCGCTCCTCGGGGACCGCGTCGAGGATGAACTCGATATCCTCGACGAAACCCATGTCGAGCATCTCATCGGCCTCGTCGAGGACGACGAACTTCACGGCGTCGAACGAGATCGTCCCGCGCCGCATATGGTCCATGATCCGTCCGGGCGTGCCGACGACGATGTGGATACCGCGTTGCAAGGCGCGGAATTGCCGCTCGTAGGGCTGCCCGCCGTAGATCGGGGTGATGGTGATGTTGCGGTGCCGACCCATCGCGTGGATCGCGTCGGCGACCTGAATCGCCAACTCGCGGGTCGGACACATGACCAACCCTTGCGGGCGTCGATCGGTGGGATCAACCTTCTCGATCATCGGGATACCGAAAGCGGCTGTCTTCCCGGAGCCCGTTTGTGCTTGCGCGGTGATGTCATTACCGGACATCAATAGGGTGATCGTTTGCTCTTGAATCGAAGTTGGTTCTTCATAACCGAGGTCGCTAAGCCCGCGCAAAACCTCAGCACTAATCCCCAACTCGGCGAATGACTTCATCGTCGCGGTCATCGTTGACCCTGTATCCTTTCCCCCCAGTGCCCGAATTTCGGGCACGGCATAACACATTTTGTCACGGGCAACTATACCATAATTGACATATCCCTAACAACAATTATCGGCTGGCGTTTATCAATCGCTCAGGGCTGGCCGTTTTCGGCGAGGTACGCGGACGGCTATAACGCGCCGGTGGCGCGCAGAAAACCTGCGCGCCACCGGCGATCCCCGAGTGTTTGTCCTGCTTCGTCTGGCTTCATCGCCGAAAACCGCTGTCACAACGTCGGGCTGATTACCGTAGCAGTGCTGTTCGCGCGGGAGGTACGCCGTTGTACCTCCCGGACCGATGAGACAAGGTTACCGCCGAAAAAATGCCGCCGCGTCTCCGTCCGTAAAATTGCGTGACTCGCCGAAAAATTCATCCCAATGGTTTGCGATTACCGCCGCCATTACCACTCGCCCTGCTTCAGCCGTTCAACCCTTTCGTGTTGTGTGCCCACCGCCCTGCCGTCTCCATCGGCCCTTTCGAAGCGGCTCCACGCGGCTTCACCATGATCATATTCTACGGTGCTGCCCTTGGTCACACATCACCTGGGCGGAGGGTCGGCAAGCTGCGGATCGGGCGGTTGGCGGGTACGACCGTTGGGGGAGAACTCCTGTACGAAAGGACAGGTTACTGCGATTCCTTCGGAGTGATCGGCGCAATCGGCGGCGTCACCGCACCCGCCGTTGTGCGGGTGCGATGCGTCTCCGGGGCGCGGATGGCGAAGAGGAGCGCAACCGCGACCAGCCCGATGGCCGTGCCGGTGAGCGCGGCATTCGGGCCGAAGTTGTCGGCTGCGAGGCCGATCAGCAGCGGCCCGGCGACGTACCCGAAATCGGCCAGCATGCGGTAGCCGCTCATCGCCACGGCGTTCATGCCGGGCGGGGCCATGTCGGCGGCGTAGGCGGCGGGGGCGGCACCGCTGATCCCGGTGGCGCAACTCCAGGCGAAGCAGCCGACGATGAACCAAAGGTAGGTCGGCGCGAATGAGAAGACGAGCATCGCCACGCCGCTGATGATCGTGGCGGGGACGATCACGATCTTGCGCCCGAAGCGATCGACCAGCCAACCGGACGGGTAGGCGAGCCCGAGGCCGATCACGCTGATCATCCCCAGACCGAGGCCGATTTGGTCGGGGCCGAGTCCCAGCCGCTCTTCACCGATCACCGGCACGACGTTGAACAACGCGCCGGTACGCGCGAAGAAGGCGGCGAAGCTGACGAGGCTGATCAGCGCGAAGCCGGACTGGGAGAACATGGCGCGGGCCTGCTCCCGAAACGGCGGCATCGGCGCGGTGCCGACATGGACCTGCCCACCGCGCATCCCGCGCGTTTCCGGAACGCGGAAGAACGCAAAGGCCCCGGCCAGCAGGCCCAGGAAGGTGAAGGTGTAGAACGGGGCGGGCAGGCCGAAATGCTCGGCCAGCAGCCCACCGGGGAAAGGGCCGATCCCGACGGCGAAGGAAAAGACGCCGGAGTAGACGGCGAGGATCCGCCCACGGCGGGCGGGGGTGCTGATATCGGCCATCACGATTTGCGAGGCGGTGAGGATCAGGGCCGCACCCGCGCCCGCCACGAACCGCGCGCCGAGAAAGGCCCAATAGCTCGGGGCCAGGGCGCAGAGGAGATTGCCGAGCGCGACGACCCCGCCGCCGATCGCCAGCACGTTCCGCCGCCCGATTCGATCGGCCAGTTGCCCGGCGGGCATGTTGAGCAGGAAGCGGGCGAGGCCGTAGATCCCGATCGTCAGGCCGATCGCCGACTGCGACACGCCGAAGCTGCGCGCGTAGAGCGGCACGACCGGCACGATGCTGCCGAAACCGAGCTGGTTCACGACGGTCAGGGCGCAGATCCAGACGAGGACGCGGTTGCGCTCGTACCAGTTCCCGTCTGTTGCTGCGGTCATAGTTTGTTCCTCGTTCTACCAGAGCGGCAATCGTGCAAGAGGCGGCTGGTGCCCGATTGTAGGTCTCGGCGTCGCAATAGCCCTTGACGCACGCAGTGTAGCATCTGCGGGATGTGCCGGTTGGGGTCTCGCACAGCGATCTGATAACGCCATCGAAAGGTCCCGCGCGGTGGAATCGTTGCCCGATCGGTATTCGTCCTGGCATGAAGCTGGCGTTGCTCGAGTAAACTTTTGCCGATCGTTGTGGGATCGCTGTGGTCCGGGAACGCCGCCCCAGATTGGGATGCTGAACACCGACGATGGGCCGCGAGAGGGTTCACCAGCGCCGACTGCCTTGCTACGGGCATCCACGCCCTCTCACGAGCCACGACTCGCGACCCACAGCCAAACCGGGAGCCATTATGCTCGACGTTCGTTTGCTGGGAACCGCCGGGATGCAGCCGTTGCCGTCGCGTCGCCTGTCGGCGACGTTGGTACGATTCGGCGGGCGGCTCATCTTGATTGATTGCGGCGAGGGGACCCAGGTCGGTGTCCACGAGGCGGGCTGGGGCTGGCGCGGGCTGAGCGCGATCCTGCTGACGCACATGCACGCCGACCACACGCTCGGGCTGCCGGGCCTGTTGCTAACGCTGGCCCACGCCGAAAAAGGGGAGGATGAACCGCTGACGGTTTATGGGCCGGAACCGTTGTTGCCGGTCTTGGAGGCGTTGCTCCTGTTCGCGCCGCGCTTGCCGTTTCCGGTGCGCGCGGTGCTGCTCAAGGGCGACGAAACGTTCGCGATCGAGGGTGTGCCGGGCCTGGAGGCCAGTTGCACCGCGCTGGAACACGAGGTGCCGTGCCTCGCTTATGCGCTGACGGTGCCGCGTGCGCCGCGTTTCGACCCCGAGCGGGCGCGGGCGCTCGGCGTGCCGCAGCGAGACTGGGGGCGACTCCAACGAGGCGAGGTAGCGGTAGTCGGGGGGCGGACGATCGTGCCCGGGGACGTGCTAGGCGCGCCGCGTCGCGGCGTACGGATGGTGCTGGCGACCGATACCCGCCCGACCCCAGCGTTGACGCCGTTCGTCGCGGGTGCGGATCTCCTCATCGCCGACGCGATGTACGGCGACGAGGACGGCAAACCGAAACGCTGGGAGGCGCAGCATATGACCTTCGCGGAGTCGGCCAAGATCGCGCGTGATGGTGGGGCGCGGCAGTTATGGTTGACCCACTTCAGTCCGGCGCTCAGCGATCCCGATGCGTATCTCGACCGCGCCACCGCGATCTTCCCCGCGACGACCCTCGGGCGCGATGGCCTGACGACGACGCTGAACTTCGTGGATTGAGGCGCTACGCGGTGATGGTTTTTCGCGATGGCACCTCGTTATGGCGGCTTGACCATCGGCAACGGTCTATCACCATACTCTCCCCGCTAGCCTTTGCCGCACCTGTGGCGACGGACGATAGGACCCTTGCGGGAGTTGTCGAAGGCGACCGGCACGGTGCAGGGGGCGTCGCGGAGCGTGCTTCCCTCTCCTTGCCCCGTAGTATCGCTTTTGTCTCCCGTTCCTTCCCCGCTGATCCCTATGCCTCTGCGCCGCTGCGGTTAAGCCCCCCTCCCGCTCAAGCCGACAGCGGTTGACCGGTCGATGCCAGGGTATCCGGCGTGGTGAGGGGATCGTTGGTCGTACGGGGCAGATCGAGGAGGCGCAAGCCTTCTTCGAGCATCAGCAGCGCGCCAGCACGCTCGGGCGCGATCGTGCTCGTCGCACCCACCGCGCGCAATTCCTCCTCTAGCTCGGCACGCGGGGCACGGGCGAGGATCGGCAAGGCCGGGTTGACGCGGCGGATCTCGCGCACCACCGCCCGCGTCGTACCGGCGTCAGGGAGGGCCACGACGACCAGTCGCGCCCGTGCGATCTGGATCACATCGAGGATGCTCGCGTGCGAGGCGTCGCCGTAGACCGCAGGAATGCCCGCGACGCGGAGTTGCTGGATCCGGTGTAGGTCCGTCTCGATCACCGCGAGCGGTATCCCCGCATCGCGCAGCCCGCCGACAACCTGCTCGCCGACACGACCGTAGCCCGCGATGATCACATGCCCGCTCAATGCGCCCTCTTCGCCGACCTCCGGCGGTGCCGAGCCGAGGGAACGCGCGAGCGTCGGCCACCGATCGAGCTTGCGGGAGATGCGCGGGGAGAACCGGAATGCGAGTGGGGTGAGGATGATCGTGAGCACCGAGGAGGTCAGGATCAGGCTGTTGAGGGTCTCCGAGATCGCGCCAACTTCGCGACCGGTGCTGGCGAGGACGTAGCTGAACTCGCCGATCTGGATCATCCCCAGCGCGGTGAAGACGGTCGTCTTGCTGCCGAGCTTGAACGGGGCGATCGCGACGAACGCGAGCAGCGCCTTCGCGATGACGATGAAGAGGGTCAGCCCGATCACCGCCGGGAGGTTGTTGATGATGAAGCGCGGATCGATCAACATCCCGACCGAGACGAAGAAGAGGGTGGCGAAGAGGTTCCGCATCGGCACGACTTCGGCGATCACACGGTGGTCGAACTCCGTCTCGGTGAGGAGGAGGCCGCCGAGGAATGCGCCGAGTGCGGGCGAGAGTCCGAGGACGCCGCTGAGCGTAGCGGCACCCAGCGCCAGCCCGACGGCGGTGAGGAGGAAGAGTTCGGACGAACCGAGCCGTTCGACGTGCAGCATCAGACGCGGGACGACGCGGGCACCCAAGAGGACGGTGCCGCCGATGAACGCCGCCGCCGTGAGGAAGGTGCGCGCCAGTTCGCCGACGTCGATCCCGCCGCCGTCCGCGAGTTGCGGCAGGGTGGTGATCAGCAGGACCACGACGAGATCCTGCACCACCAGCATCCCGAGCAGGACGCGCCCCTGCGCCGAGGCGACCTCGTCGCGATCGAGTAATGTTTTGAGGATGACCATCGTCGAGGCGATGGCGATGACACCACCGAAGAATAACCCTTGCCGGAACGGCCACCCGAGTGCCGCGCCCAACCCGACCCCCGCCAGCATCGTCAAAGCGACCTGGACGAGGGTGCCGATCACGGCGACCCCCCTGACGCGCGCCAACTCTTTCAGTGAGAACTCGATCCCCAGCGCGAACATCAGGAAGATCACGCCGACCTCGGCGAGGGCGCTGATCTGCTCGCGGTCGCCGACGAAACCGGGGGTGAATGGCCCGATCGCCACGCCCGCCAGGAGATAACCGACGATCACCGGCTGGCGAAACAGGTAGGCCAGGAGCCCGCCGGCCAGGGCGATCCCCACGGCCACCGCCACATTCAGGATAAGGTGTAGCTCCTCGTTCATCGCGGCTCTCCCTCGCTGGTGGTCGTACTGAGGCGCGATGTGAATTGTGGTTATGCGTTGGCTGGTCGGTGCGCCTTTCCCGCCGTTGCGGCGGCTATCCTATCAAGTAAGGAGGATGAGGCTATATCCCTGTGTCGATCGGCACCCCTGAAATGCGCCGCGGAGATGAGTGCGGGATGTTCTCGCTACCACATGCTGGCGCAAGTTTACGACATGGCCGGATCGGGGTACATATACTTCGATAGAGGCTGAATGGTATCACGCGGGCATCGCCCGGTTGTTGGCGCGTCAGCAATACAAGGAGGACCGCAATGCAAGATCAGCGCTGGTGTTTTGGGTGATGGTAGGGGCGGATCACCGCCCCACCTGGGCCGGTGCCTCGCGCCTTCCATGCTCACCGCCGTCGTTCGCCAATCGGTTCTCGCTCGGACAGGTGGGGAGGTTTTCATGGACGAATCGGCTGACCAACTACCATGTAACGGCTGCGGACTCGTTATCGCGGGCGGTGCCGACGGCTGCCGCGCGTTGTACGAGGCGACCATCCCGTTGTCCGGGCGCGTACCGACGTACTTCGGTGCCGGTCGCCTCGCCTTCGACACCTATTGCGTGCAGCATCCTGCCGTCTATTGTGTCTCGGCCAAGTCATTGGCCGCGCATCTCGGCGGGCTCTGTTGGGGGCTGGAATATGGGGGCGGTGAACGTGGCTACGAACGTTTGCGCCGTTCCCTCGATGGGGTACGCCGAGACTTCCCCAAGCCGCCCCTCCCGGACCATCGCGGCGGGTTGACGATCGCTGATCTCGCCGCTGCGGATGATGCGGCGCTCGGCGAGCTGATCGAGGCGTGGGCACACGCCACCTGGGCGGCTTATGCGGATCTCCACGATTGGGCGCGCGAGCGTGTCGCGGCGGCGTTGAAACCGTAACACCGCGTCAGCACCAATTCGCTCTATGTCGCACGCCCTGTGGCGGAGGGCATAATTGGCCCTCCCACCACGGCGTGCCGAAAGCGAGCGTATCGAGTCGCCGCGCTACTCGACCTCCACGATCGCCTCGATCTCGACGGTGATCCCGTTCGGGAGGGAGCCCATCCCGACCGCCGAGCGCGCGTGCTTGCCCGCGTCGCCGAAGACCTCGCCGAAGAGGTCGGAGCAGCCGTTGATCACGCGCGGCTGATCGCCGAAGTCGGGCGTGGCGTTGACCATCCCGAGCACCTTGACGACCTGCTTCACACGGTCGAGATCACCAAGCGTCTCCTTCAGCACCGCGATCAGGGTTAGGCCGACCGAGCGCGCATGGACATAGGCCTCATCGGTCGACACATCCTGGCCGACCTTGCCTTTCGGCATCGAGCCCTCGGCGCTGTGTGGCCCTTTACCGGCCAGGTAGAGCAGGTTGCCCGTTTGGACCGCGTGGACGTAGGAGCCCATCGGCGCACCGACGGCGGGCAAGGTGATCCCGAGTTCTTCCAGGCGTGCTTCGATTCGCATCGTGTCCTCCCCATAGCGTTGCCGGTAGACCTTGATCAATACGTGGCTTGATCTCTAGGAGGGCATCGTAGCGATTCGTTGACCACGCGTCAATTCGTGCGAAAGCCTTGGTGTACCAATAATCCGACGGTGGTCCGTGCCTATTTCGAAGGGTAGGCGCTTGCCCTAGCTAGGGCGTGTCGTCAGTTACCGATTCTCAGTGGAGCGGTCGCGCTGCTCTAACTCGACCGCCGGTCCCTCGGCGTGGATGATGATATTACCCGTTAGGTATGCGGCTTGCCACGGTGCCGGGTCCCGGACGGGCGGCGGCAGCGCGGGGGCTGGGAACGTCAGCTCCAGGCTATCCAGGTGCGCGGCCCGGATGGCGAGCGCGAGCGCCCCGCCGAGGCATGCCGCGCAGGGGGGGCGGTCCACGTAGAGGCGCGCGTACCCGCCGCGCTTGCCGCTCGCCTCCCGGCGCGCGAGCGCCTGCTCTAGGGCGTCGATCTCGGCGTGAGTTCGGCTGATATCGTTCACGTCGATCGGGGTCCGCGGGGCGTCGCCGGGACGCCGGATCTCCCCGGTGCGCAGCCGATCCCAGGTCGCGTCGTCGGGGAACCCGCCATCCTGAAGGAACGTCGCGAAGACGCGCAGGAGGAGCGCGCGACCGATCCCGAAGCGCGCGGGAAAGTCGCTCGCGGTGCCCTCGACGGTCAGGGTGACATCCGCGCCCCGCCGCGTCGGATCGCAGAGGGTCGCCGAGGTCTGCTCGCCCTCCGACCGCATGAAGACGACGAGATGGTGCCCGCCGTCGCCCCCGGCCGCCCACAGGCTCTCCCCCGTCGCGCGATCCAGGCGCAGGAACGTTGTCGCGCGCCCGTCCAGCCGCGCGAGCGCCGCTGCCAGCTGGGGAGCCGAGGGATCGCGGCGCAGCGCCCCCGCATCGGTCCGCAGCGTCCACATCGTATCGGCCATCCCGTCCCCCCACGCCGTGGCGGCGCATGCCGATCGTCGCGGGGAATGCCCGCTCGCCACTCTCGCGGCAGTATACGATCGCGGCTCAGTGCAGGGGGATGGCGACGGCGGCGCAATGGACGCCCGCCAGGAAGTTGCGCCGGGTCTTGTCGTAGCGGGTGGCGATGGCGCGGTACTGCTTGCGCTTGCAGCAGAAGTGCTCGATCAGGTGCCGCGCGGCGTAGCGATCGCGGTCGTAGTCGCGCGGCGCCTTGCGTCGTCACTTTGGGGGGATGACCACCTCGGCGTCGGCCTCGCGTAGGATCGCCAGCACGCGGGCCTCGGCGTCGTAGCTGCAGTCGGCGAGCAGCGCCCCGGCCGCGAACCCTGGCAGCAGGGCGTCGGCCCCGGTGAGGTCATGCGCCTGCCCGCCGGTGAGGTGGAACGCGGTCGGGTTGCCGAGCGCGTCCACGACGGCGTGGATCTTGGCGCTCTGCCCGCCCCGCCCGCGCCCGTGCGCCTCGTCGCCGCCGCCCCCCTTTCCGTGCCCCGGCGGCGTGCTGGTGCGCGCGCACGACCGTGCTGTCGAGCATGGCGCACCATCCCGCCCCACGCCCCGAACACCTGTCGCCACGCACAAAGCCTATCACAACTGAGGACACGCCCTAGCTTGCCGATGAGGTTTACCCTGCAACCGCGAGTATCCTATGCGTGACCATCGGCCTTGACCTGACGGCGATCGTTGGTATGTATCTGGAGCCGTGAGAACCAGATCGATCCATTCCCAGCGCTTCGATAGATAGCGCTAGCCTCACCGTTTGGTACATGGTCTCCGGGCAATAATGTTGTTGCAAACACCCATCCTGCTACAGAATGGCCCTGGTATCGCTGCGTAGATCTCCATAATAGCGCGTTGTCACGTTGTTCGGCGCAACAAGTAGGAGGCATACCCTGTATGCTGAATTCGCTTGGCGCGGTCAAGGTTCAATTATTGGCCGACAACGAGCAGCTGATCGCCCCCATCGGCGAGATGCGCTGGCGAGAGTGGGGCCACGCACCCGAACCCGAAGCCCTTGAATGGTGGGTCGACGGCACAGCGCGAGAAGCGGGGCGCGACGACTTGCCGATCACCTGGGTCGCGCTCGACGGACGCGGAGAGGCGCTTGGCGCGGCCGGCCTCGGCGAGTTCGATCTCGAAGAGCGACGCGATCGTTCACCGTGGGTCTGGGGGATGATCGTACGGCCCGATCGCCGGGGAATGGGCGTTGGCAGTCTCCTCATGGCTGAACTCGAGGTGTGGGCCAAAACTCGTGGATACGCGCAGGTGTGGGTCGCTACCGGCGGTCGAGCCGTTGATTTCTATCGAAAGTGCGGATGGGAGTTGAGCGAAACGATCGAGCGTACCTCCGGGGAAGTGGCGTCGGTGTTGACGAAGCGCCTCTGACGCCTAATTCCCCACGCCGCCGACCCGCCGCGGTAGCCTGTGCGGGAGTTGAGCACGCCGCTCGTGCGGCGTGCAAGGAGAAGCGAGCTTGTCGAAGACCATATTGATCACCGGAGGGAGTCGCGGGATCGGGCGGGCGACGGCGATATTGGCCGGGGCTCGCGGCTGGTCGGTCGGTGTCAACTATGTCGGGGATGCCGCCGCCGCCGCGGAGACCGTTGCCGCCGTTGAGGCGGCTGGCGGGCGGGCCATCGCGATCCGGGGCGACGTGGCGGTCGAGGCCGAGGTCATCGCCATCTTCGAGGCGACGCACGCGGCGTTCGGGCCGCTCGACGGATTCGTCAATAACGCGGGTATTGTCGCGCCGGGGCTGCCACTGGTCGAGATCGGTGCCGAGCGCTTGCAGCGGCTCTTCGCGGTCAATATCTTTGGCGCATATATCGGCGCACGGGAGGCCGCACGACGGATGTCGCGCTCGTGCGGCGGCAATGGCGGGGCGATCGTCAACGTCTCTTCGGCTGCCGCACGCCTCGGGGGGGCGAACGAGTACGTCGATTATGCCGGAACCAAGGGCGCGATCGACACGCTGACGATCGGGTTAGCGAAGGAGTTGGGGCCGGAGGGGGTGCGGGTCAACGCGGTGCGTCCCGGCCTGATCTCGACGGAGATTCACGCCAGCGGCGGTAAGCCCGACCGGGCGGCGACTATGGGCGCGACGACGCCCCTCGGGCGACCGGGCACCGCGGAGGAGGTCGCCGAGGCGATCGTTTGGCTCCTGAGCGATGCCGCCTCGTACGTCACCGGGGCGCTGCTCGATGTCGCGGCGGGGCGGTGACGCGGCGCTCGGGCCGGGACGGCGGCATTTCTTCGCGGGGGTGCCGCACCGCGTCGCCCGGTCGGCAGCGGCACAGCGTCCCGGTGTTGCCGGTCGGGTGGATCACCGATCCGCCGCTCCCATCACGCGGTAGCCTTGGTGGGGGTAGTGGTCGACGACGTCGGTGGCTCTACGACCCAACGATGCGGCGTTCGTCACTCTACGTTGGCGGGCGCAGGAGGCGCGTATGAAAGGCGTACTTGTCGCCGCGATAGACCGATTCGGCGTATTCGATCGGCTGGTGGCGCCCGGTGTAGGTCGTGCGCCGCAGCAGCAAGACCGGGCTGCCGACCGCGATTTCGAGGAGTTCGGCCTCGGCTTCGGTGGCGAGACCCGCTTCGATCTCCTGCTCGGCCTCGACCGGTGGTAGATCGAAGCGCGTTTCGAGCAGGCCGTAGAGCGAGGTGGCGACCAGATCGACTTCCAGCAACTGCTCGCAGCCGAAAAAACTGATCAGCGACTGTTCGAGCGCCAGCGGCTCGTCGTCGGCGAGCCTCGCCCGATACAGGCGCACGACCCGCTGGCCCGCTGGCACCTGGAGGCGTAGGGCGGCGTGGCCATCCACCTGCACCATTCCCCGTTCCAGTAGCTTCGTCCCCGGGCGTTGCCCCCGCGCGCGGATATCCTCGGTGAAGCCGGTCAGTGCGGTGAGTTGCTGGGCGATCTTCGGCCAGGCGACGAACGTCCCTTTGCCCTGGCGGCGGTAGAGCAAGCCTTCATTGGTGAGTTCCACGATCGATTGGCGGGCGGTCATCCGACTGACATTGTAGCGCTCGGAGAGTTCGCGCTCCGAGGGAATGGTATCGCCCGGTTTCAGGTCGCCGCTGAGAATCCCCTCGCGGATGAGCTCTTTCAGTTGATGGTACCGAGGAACAAAGGCCATCGAGCATCCCCATCCAGCAGTGTGACGTTTGCGCGCCGAGCGCGACGTGGTTAACCTGTTGTATAGACCATTTTGCTGCTAGACTACGCGCCAACACGTCCGCTGTCAACTGGTACCGCGACCGCTGGCGATTGACAAGGGCGGAAAAATCGGTATTATGGCAGCAGTGGTCTATACAAGCAGACGACACCGTTGCTGTGCGCCGATTACGCCGCTCGGGGCGCGGGCCAGCGGCTGGATAGAGTGCGGGGATAGTAGGGCTAGGCACTGAGAAAATACCGAGCGGTGCGTCGGCCACGGGATGGCATAGGCCGGACAAGTCGCGCGGGATACGCAAGGGAAGGACGACGGATGACCATTGATCCACGCGAGTCATTGACGCAACTCGGGCAGCATTCGCTGAATCGGCGCAACTTCTTGCGCCGCGCCGCGGTCTTGGGCTTCTCGGCCTCCGCTGTTGGCGCTTTCCTGGCGGCGTGCGGCGGCACGGCCTCCACCCCGACCACCGCCTCGTCGGCGGCTCCGAGCGCGGCCGGCAGCGCCGCCCCGAGCGCGAGCGGTGCCGCGGCGAGCACCGGTGCCAGCGCGGCCCCCACGTCGGTCCTCGGCGGTGGCGCGGCGGCGACGGCGACGACCGCTCCGGCGGCGAGCGGCACGGCAACCCGCGCGGCCACGTCGGCTGCGGCGACGGTCACGCGGGCCGCTTCGGCGACCGCGGCGGCGGTGCCGAACGTCGTCACCAGCAAGAGCGGTTTCAAGGGGACGTTGCAGTATTGGGTCCTCGGCTATCAGCCGAACGGCGCGAACCAGACCGGTAAGCTGATGGATGCGGCCACCGTCGCGTTCACCAAGGCGAACCCGGACATCAAGATCGAGACGACCGGCTACACCGGCGATCAGGCGGGCTTCACCAAGGTTTCGCAGGCGGTCCAGGGTGGCGGCTCGGTCGACATCTTCCGCCTGCCGTCAGACATCCTGCCGCAATTGGTCAAGGATAACCTGATCGCCCCGATCGACGAGTTCCTGACCGCCGAGGACAAGGCCGATATCTATCCGAACCTCCTCTCCGCGGTCAGCGTCGGCGGCAAGGCATATTCCTGGCCGTTGTGGGTGCCGCCGGTCGGCATGTACATCAACCTGGACATCTTCAAGGAGCGCGGCGTCGAACCGCCGAAGGGGAACTGGACCTACGATCAGTTCGTCGCCGCCGCCAAGCAACTGACCTTCACCCGCGCCAATGGCGACAAGGTGTACGGCTATAGCGGCGTGATCGATCCCGGCATCGTTAACACCTGGCCGTTCATCATCGGCGACGGCGCGTTGCCGCTCAGCGCGGACAACAAGCAGTACACCTGGAACACCGCCGCCGGGATCAGCGGCCTGAAGAAGCTGGTCGATCTGTCGCAGGCGGGCGCACACAAGGTCACGCCGCCGGACTTCGGCTCGCAGGCGACCGCCGACATGCTGACCTCCTTCCAGGACAAGAAGATCCTGGCGATGTACAGCGAGCCGAGCGGTGCTTCGTCCGGGTATCGCGCGAACAAGGTCAATTTCGATGTCGTGCCGATGCCGACCGGCGCGAGCGGCAAGCCGATCACGGCCGGTGGTATCGGCCTGATCTCCGTCACCGCGATCAAGGACCGCGTCAAGCTCCAGGCGGCGATGGACCTCGGGCGCTATCTGACGAGCGCGCAGGTCAACGTCGATGTGCCAGGCTTCTACCTCGCGCCGGGGGCGCGCAAGTCGGTCCAGGTCGCCGACCCGATCGACAAGTTCACGACCCTGGTCCAGAATTGTTACATCACCCCGATCATCGCCGAGTGGCCGCAGATCCGCACGATCCTGCACCCGTATATCCAGAACGCCGTCTTCGGTCGGACGACACCCGAGGCCGCGTTCAACGAGCCGGCCGCCGAGATCAACAGCATCCTGGCGGGTCGCTAACGAGGGCGAGGCGCGCTTGCGGAGATAAAGGTGGGGGTCGGTGGGTGATCTCACCGGCCCCCACCTTTATCGGGTGGTAGTTGCTCCGCTCGATGGTATCGTCCCTTTCATATCGTGCGAGGGGATCTATGGCCGATTTGACGTACGATCGCAGCGTCGCCGGGCGGAGTGTCGGCAATCCGGTCATGCGCTTCTTTAAGCGGTATGGTTGGGGTTATGCCTTCGTCCTGCCGAGCCTGATCACCTTTTCGATTTTTACGCTCATCCCCGTGATCTGGGCGTTTATTATCTCTTTGCAGAATTATCGCCTCAACGGCGATAGCACCTGGGTTGGGTTCGACAACTATCGGCTCGCTTTCACGACCCAGAGCGGTGTCTTCAAGATAGCGATCCGCAACACGCTGATCTACACCGTCTTCACCGTCGTGACGAATCTCTTCGTCGGGCTGGTCTTGTCGAGCCTGATGCAGCCGCTCGGGAAGTGGGCGCAGACCTTCTTTCGCGCCGCCTACTACCTGCCGAGCGTCGTCAGCGCGGTGATCATCGGCGTGATCTGGCGCTGGATTTACAACGCCCAATGGGGCTTCCTCAACTATATCGTCGGGCTATTCGGGATCCCGCCGCAGCGGTGGATCGCCTCGCCCGATCTGGCGTTGCAGAGTATCGTGGCGCAACGGATGCTGACGATCCCCGCGACGGCGGTGGTCCTCTTCAGCGCGGCGATGGCGAGTGTGCCGAAGGAACTCTATGAGGCGGCGGCGCTCGACGGTGCCGGGGCGATCCGGCAGTGGTGGAGTATCACCCTGCCGCTGATCAAGTCCACGAGCCTGTTCCTGGTCGTCCTCTACACGATCGCCTCGTTCGAGGTCTTCGATCTGATCCAGGTGATGGTGCCGAGCGGCGTCGGCAACAGCACGCAGGTGATCGTGACCCAGATCTACCAGACGGGCTTCCAGCAATATCGTTACGGCGTCGCTGCCGCGCAGGCGTTCGTCCTCTTCCTGATGATCGCTGCCGCCGCCGCCGTGCAGTTCCGCCTCCTGCGGAGCGATGTCGAATACTAGGCGCGAGACGCGGTTCACGGAGGCAGCCGATGGCGATAACCCTCGACCGACAGCGGACACCAGCAGCACCGATCCAGCGCGACTCCACGATGCAGCAGCGGCTCGGTCGCGTCGCTGCCTGGGTCCTGCTGATCGGCGCGGCGGTGGTGGCGCTTTTCCCGCTTTACTGGCTCTTCCTCAGCGCCGTGACGCCGACAACCGAGTCGATCAAGATCCCGCCCGATTTTATCCCGATCCATGCCAGTATCGAGAACTTCCAGAAGCTCTTCCGGCAGGCGAAAGATTACCCGCGCTGGTTCGCGAATAGCTTGCTGATCACGCTGAGTATCACCTTTTTCCACCTCTTCGTCGATACGCTGGCCGGGTATGGTTTTGCGAAGAAAGAGTTCCCCGGCAAGGGGATCCTCTTCGCGGTGTTGCTCAGCACGCTGATGATCCCGCCGCAGGTGACGCTCGTGCCGCTCTACATCGTGACGCGCAACCTCAACCTGCTGAACAATCCGCTGGCGGTGATCCTGCAAGGATCGGCGAATGTCCTCGGCGTCTTCCTGATGCGGCAGTATATCCAGACGTTGCCGCGCGAGCTGGAGGATGCCGCGCGGGTCGATGGGTGCAGCGAGTTCGGCGTTTTCTGGCGCGTGATCCTACCCCTCTCGCGCCCCGCGATGGGGGCGCTGGCGATCTTCACCTTCGTCCGCCACTGGAATGACTACATTTGGCCGCTGATCACCCTGACCAAGAGCAGCAACTACACCCTGCCGGTCGGCGTCGCCAGCCTCCAGACGGAGTTCCAGACCGATTATGGGATCATCTTCGCCGGGGCGGCGCTCGCGGCCCTGCCGATCATCGTCTTTTTCCTGCTCTTCCAGCGTTCCTTCCTCGAAGGGGTGCGGATGGGGGCGGTGAAGGGGTAAACCGATTGTTCTGGGGTGAACCTGCTTGCTCAGCGAGTGGTCCCCCGCGTTTGCCAGCGAGTGGCCCTGTATGGGGGACGGCTTCTCTGGCAGACTCGGGGGACCACTCTTTCTTATGAGTTCTCTTCAGGCTGAGATGACGCGGGAGGCGGCGAGTTATGACGGCGTTTGCGAAGGATCGGCGGAATAAGGTCCAGCGGATGCCCGCGCGGGGGCAATACGAGCGGGAAGAGGTCTACCAGATCGTCGATGCGGGCTTGATCTGCCACGTCGGCTTCGTGCAGGACGGCCAGCCGTTTGTTATCCCGACCCTGCACGCGCGCGATGGCGACACGCTGCTCTTACACGGTTCGTCGGCCAGTCGGTTGATGAAGCATGCCGGGGCCGGCGGGGCCGTCTGCGTGACGGTGACGTACGTCGATGGGATCGTGCTGGCGCGCTCGATCTTCAACCACTCGATCAATTATCGCTCGGCGGTGCTGTTCGGTTCGGGCCATCTGGTAACGGAGCCTGAGGCGAAGATGGCGGCGCTCGCGATGTTCACCGAGCGGCTGTTGCCGGGACGCTGGGATGATGCCCGCGAACCGAACCGCAAGGAGCTGAAGGCGACCGCTGTCGTCGCGATCCCGATCGACAGCGCGTCCGCGAAGGTCCGCACCGGCCCGCCGCATGATGACGATGAAGATCTGGCTTTGCCGGTATGGGCGGGGGTGCTGCCGCTGCACCAACAGTTCGGCACCCCGATCGCCGATCCCGAGGCCGCAACGGAGCAACCGTTCCCCGGGTATCTGGAAGCGTATCTGGCGCAACAGCACGAGTAGGGGCGGGCGCGCTGGGTCGTGT
>DATCMP010000307.1:0-4027 GCA_036563365.1 Thermomicrobiales bacterium | reverse complement strand
CGTGTTCGCGGCGGCGGGGGCGACGAACGTGACGTGGGTGTGGTGCCCGAACGTGGTGTCGGCGGAGACGACGCCGCTGGCGCAGCTCTACCCGGGGGACGCCTACGTCGACTGGGTCGCCCTCGACGGCTACAACTGGGGTGGTATCCGCAACGAACCCTGGCGGAGCTTCGCGGAGATCTACGGCCCGTCCTACACCGCTTTACGGCAGCTCGCGCCGACCAAGCCGATCATGATCGCGGAGGTCGCCAGCGCGGAGCAAGGTGGCGACAAGGCGGCGTGGATCCGCGACGCGCTCGGCGTCCAGCTCCCCGCGCGTTTCCCGGCGATCAAGGCGGTCGCCTGGTTCAATTGGAACGACAATAACGGCACGTATACCTGGCCGATCGAGAGCTCGGCCGCGGCGAGTGCCGCGTTCGGCGCGGCGGTCGGTGGCTCGCCGTACTATCTCCCCGGGCGCTTCGGGGCGCTGCCGCCAGGGCCGATCGCGCCCTACGGTGGGGCACCCTAGCACCGAACACAACACCGCCGTTGTAGCGCACCCCCGGAGCCTTCTGTCTCCGGGGGTGCGCCGTTGTGGCGTCGTTCTTTCGTTCGATGCCGCACCAGAAGTACCGGATGTGTCGGGACAGGGCGGGCGATATGGCGTGTCGCGATTAGGAGTTTTCACCCCTTCGCAGCCGCCGAGGAACCTATTAGAGTAGGAGTATCTCGCGGCATCGCCGATCGATAGCGCGAAAAGGCAAACCCATCGCGAGGTGGGGACGCAAAGCCAGGGATCTCCACGACGCGTGTGGAGGCCGCCCGGTTGCCGAAGCTCGGACGGATCGGACCAAGGCGCACTGCGCCTGTGGTCGACCGCGCGACGCGTCGCGTCCTGCGTCCCCACCGCCACGGAGTACGTGACGGCTAGGGAGTGCGATGTACCGGTACCTTCCCCGACTCTGGGCGCTTCTCAGCGTGATCCTCCTCTGCAACCTCGCCTTGAGCCCGATCGCGGCGGCGCGCATCGCCCAGGGCGATGTGTCGGCCGCCAATGGCCCCTTCACGCTCGTGCTCGCCCGCAGCGGGGCGGGCGAAGTCGCGGCGACGCCGCCGGGGGAGCAGTACGCGGCGGGGACGCTCGTGCAGCTGGTTCCCACCCCCGCGACAGATACCCTCTTCATCGGCTGGACAGTTGATGGCGTGAGCCAAGGATGGTCCACGCCGTTAACGGTGCAGATGGACGCGAATCACACGGTCGTCGCTACGTTCGCTCCCCGCACCACCTTCAGCGATACCGGCGACGACGAGGCGATCGCGCAACTAGCGGCGCGCGGCATCATCCGGGGCTATCAGGATGGTCGCTTCGGCCCACAGGACGCCGTGCTCCGGGCACAAATCGCGGCCTTGCTCTGTCGCACCCTTGATTGGGAGGGGGAGGAGCACGACACCCCGTTCAGCGATCGGGAGGAGCTCGATGCGGAGCTCTGGCGCGATGTTGGCACCCTGGCCGCGCGCGGCATCGCCCGTGGCTACGCCGATGGTACCTATCATCCGACCGAGGCGGTGATCCAGGCGCAGACGATCAGCTTCATCACGCGGGCTCTGATCGCGCAAGGCTCGTGGCGGGCGCAGCCCGATGACGGTGGTCTCTACCCCGAGCTTCCGGCCGGTTCCGGCCATCGTGGCGATGTTGCGACGTACGTCCATTACGCGGGGCGTTTCCCCGACGCCGCGGATGGTACCTGGACTGCCTGGCAGTCCGCCGCAACCCGACAGTGGTTCGCCCGGACATTATGGCAGGCGCTGACGAGCGCCAGCGTACCAACCCTCGCGAGTACCCCCGACCCCACTCCGACCGCGATGGCGACGCCGATCTCCACCGGTACCCCCCGTGCTACCGCGACATCGACTATGAACCCTACGCCCACCGCCTCGCCGATGCGCACTTCGACACCTGCTCCGGCGGCGACGGCCACCCAGCTCCCGACCGCTACCGCCACCCCGACGGCGACACCGAGCCCGATCGCCACCGCTACGGCTGTACCTACGCCCGACACGAGGGGCTTTGTGGGGCGACAAGGCACGCAGTTCACGCTCGGCGGACAGCCCTTCCGCTTCGTCGGTTTCAACCTCTTCGACGCTGCCGCGACCGCGAGCTATCAATGCGCCTGGTGGACCCGCTACAGCGATGAAGAACTCGATGCGGCGCTTGGCGCAATGAAGGGGCAAGCGGGCGCGAGTGTACTGCGCTTCTGGGCTTTCCAGTCCTACACCGCCGGGGGGACTGACTGGTCGGGGATTGACAGGGTGCTCCGGTTAGCTCGTAAGCACGAGATCAAGGTGATTCCGGTACTGGAGAATGGGCAGGCGCACTGTGGGAATTATGGCGCAGCCAAATGGCAGCAAGGGGATACCTTCTACCGCAACGCCATTCGGCGCGATTACACCTACGGCTCGCCCCTCTCACTGCCCGACTACATCGACCGCATCGTCGGACGCTACAAGGACGACCCGACGATCATGGCCTGGATGATCATGAACGAGGCCGATACCGGCGATAAGGAGGGCTTGTACGCCTTCGCCGCGGCGCTCAGCACGCAGATCAAGGCTTTGGACTCGCGCCATCTGGTTACCCTCGGGACGCAGAGCAACGGCGTCTCCGGCTCATCCGGGAGCGATTTCATCCGCCTCTATAGCCTGCCGACGCTCGACTTCGCCGAGGGACATGATTACGCCTTCTGGGGGGGCGATACCGATCCATTGCCCGGGAGCACCGACGGGAAGACCTTGCCCGCACCGGGCAGCGCCGCATGCCTCTCGACCGCCTATGTCCCCAACCAGGCGAAGATCGCCTGCTCGATCGCCCAGGCGCAGCAGATCCTCGGCAAGCCATATCTGATCGGCGAGGCCGGTATCGGCGGAGCGAGCGACGTGGCCGGACGACAGCGCCGCGCCGATCTGCTCGGGGCGAAGATGGAGGCATTCTTCGCCAATGGTGGCGGCGGATATATCGTCTGGCAGTGGAACCGCGTCGTCGATACCGAGGGCTTTGATGTCCTCGGCACGATGGCCGATCCGCTCCTGCCGAAGATGAAGCGTTACGCTGAGGCTTTCGCGACGCAGCGTTAACGACAGCCAACCCGCGCCTACAACGTTGCGTCCGGCGGTGGATTAGCGGCGCAAGCAGGGTATCGAGCGCGGGGCTTCTCGGCGAAGCACGGACCAGCCGGTGATACGAGACGCCGACCGTCCGCGCTGCCCGCGTATCAAGCTAGGTGGGGATTGGCAACGGCGCGACGAACAGACCGAGTCTCCGAATGGAGGTAGACGCCGAACCGCCGCTTCCGATCTCGATCGGTGGACCATTTTCGACATCACCTACGGCTAACCACCCGCCGGTGCGGTGATGGTCTCGGGCGTGTTCCATCCTTGATACTGCACGACTAGGATCGTGCCTGTGCTGCGCGTGGTCTGTGTGAGGCGACTGGGGGTACCTGTGGTGGGATCGATTTCCAGTCGGAACTCGGCGTCGCGCTCGCTATCGTCCCAGACGAAGATGCTGTTGGCGTTACCGGTCGCGGTGCGGAGCGAGCTGATGGGTGGCAGGAACCCCTCGATCTCCTGCTGGGGATTTTGCGCCGTCGACTGTGTCCAGGTTTGACCGGCCGTGCGCGTCCAAACGCGGTTCCCGATGACGATCCGCTCATCGGTCCGCGTGCCGGTTGTTCCCTGGTAGGTTGTGGTGCTGGCAAAGGCGTTCGGCCCTTGCTGCCCGACTGACGTCGTGAAACGCAACCGGATCGTCGCCACGGTCCCATTGCTATATTGGATCCGGCCCACCAATGCGCCGCTGCGTAAGCCCTCAACGGTCCGGGCCACATCCAGCGGCGTGCCGCCCGGCTCGCCGGGTACCCGGCTCGGTAGCGCCGAGGGTGTCGCTATCGGCACCACAGGTGCTGCCGGGTTCGTGGTTGCAGCGACAGTCGGTACATCGGCAGCGTTCGGCCGAGCCGCACCACTCGTCGGTGCGAGCGCGGCCGGT
>DATCMP010000305.1:0-11563 GCA_036563365.1 Thermomicrobiales bacterium | reverse complement strand
CCGGTCACCGCAAGCAGGATCGCCCCCCCGCGCGTGAACACGCCGTACAGGAAGCTGAGCGCGACGAGGATCTGCGCCATCGCCAACAACCCGCCGCCGAGGGTGCGCGGCAAGGCGAGGTTCGGGGCGAAGAGGTGCAGGGTGACACCGCTGCTGAGCAGCGGGACCGCCGCATGCACGGCCAGCACAGGCGGAATCCAGGCGTAGAGCTTGGTCAACCCCCCGATGCCGAGGCGCTCGAGCGGTACCACGCCGCGCCGTCGCGTCAGGGACCGATCGAGTAGCCAGGCCGCGCCGATGGCCGCCGCGATCACCGCCAGAGCCAGCAGGGTCACCCCGCTGAAGACCGCGCCGAACTGGACCGGCGCGTCGCCGCCCTGCACGAACCAGCGCTCGTGCGCGGAGGCCGGTCGCGCCGAGGCGGCGAGCAAGAGGGCCGTCCCCGCCGCCACCCGCGCGAACTGGCCCCGACGCGCGCCACCATGACCTAGCCACCACCGCTCCATCACCTCGCCCCCTCCCCCGTCATGCGCCGCCGTCCGCGACCTCGATCATGTCCTGTACGCCGAGGACTACCACCCGGGCGCTGCGTGCACCCCTTGCTGGGGTGAGGCGTGTCCGTCCTCAGGCACATCTCGTGCCAGCCTCCTGGACATATCGGGCGAGCCGCGCCAAGGGTGACGAACGATGGACGGGTCTCTAGGGGTGGCTTGCTGAGGGGATCGGACGCGCCGTGCGCGATCGAGGATGGCAAGGCGCAGCCACAATCCCCCGTGCGGTCAATGAAGCGCAACGGTAGAACGAAGGTCCGGCTGGTGAATGTCGCGTGTCGCTTTCTACCCAATGCCGAAAGACTTGCACGATTTCTTCGAGATTCTGTGGCCCGTCTCGGTAGAGCATCTAGTCGTGCTCATTCGCGGAGTTTTGGCGCTACGCCTCGGGGGACGGTGCGTCTGGCACGTCCGTCCTGTCCACATCAAACTCAGTCTTCCAGCCGGGATTGCCGAGGCTCACGATAGAGACGCCGATGTTATGCTCCCGACCGTCGTGGCAATAGCGTAGGTGCCAGGATTGGCACTCCTGGAGCAAGGGACTATTCCTCTTCCATATCGATACCGATGCACAATACAAGCCTTAACGCCCAATGCGAGGCCAGCGCGACGTTGGTGCCGGTGGGCGCGCGGCGAGTTCCGCTTCGAGCTTCGCGAGGTAGGCGCTCTGCTCGATCGCTTGCGCTTCGAGCGCCTTGAACCCCTCTTCCGTACGGCGACGTTCAGCGGCTTCGGCGTGGAGCCCTGCTTCAAGGTTCTTGATCACCTCGGCATTCGCCTCCGTCATCTGCGTGTGGTATTCCTGGAGCGCCTTGAACTCGGCGTAGAGTGCGCCGTGCGCGGCCTGCACTTCGGCGAACTGCCGATCACGGAAGGCCGTCGCCTCCAATTGCAATTGGATCAGCTCTTCCAGGTGTGTGACATACTCGTCGGTTGTCAGCGTCGGGAGCCAGCGGGTCGTTTGCGGCAGCTCGGCCATCCGTACTACCTCCTCATAGGCGCGCAGCGTTAGCCCAGCGGCGTGGTGCCAGGTATGCTCTGCCGTGACCCGCTGACCGAGCGCGGCGTCGAGCGGTGCAGCCCACGCGGCGGCCAGCGGTTCGACGATCCCGCGCGTTGTCGATGGATCGCAGTACCACGCCGCCTCGCCCAGGTATTCCGCCACGCCGCTATTGCGCGTCGCCACGATATTGCAGCCTCCGAGCGCGGCCTCCAGGCTGGAGAGGCCGACGGTTTCGTAGTAACTCGGCTGAACGTGGACGCGCGCCGCAGCGTAGGCATCGGCTAACTCTACGGGTGTGAGATTGGGCAAGAAGAGAACCGGTGCCGGGGCGCCCTCCGCCAGCGCGCGACACTCGGCGACATATGCCGCCGCCTCGGCATTCTCCTGCCCGGCGAGGACGAGCGGGAGGCGGAGTTCACGGCAAGCGCGGATCAGGCCGAGCTGATTTTTCAGCGCCTCTTTGCGCCCCGCGCAGAGGACGAAGCCGCGCCCGGTGAGCCCGTGCTCGGCGCAGAATCGCGCACCATTCCCGTTGGCGAAGAGGGGATCGACCGCGTTCGGCACCACGCGCATCTGCCCCGGCACATCCGAGAAGGTTGCGGTGATCTGTGCCGCTTCCGCGTGCGAGTTCGGCAACAGTATCGCCGCCGCGCCGAGGGTGAGCCGTTGCAAAGCCCGCTCGGCCAGATCGCTGGCCGTCTCCCCTGCACCTATGCCATCGTCTGGGTGTGTCGCCGCCCGGAAACCGGCCGGGTTCCAATAGATCGGGGAGAGGACGACCGGCAGCCCCCAACTGCGGGCACGGATCGCCTGGCGGACCGGCTCACCGATCACTTGCGTGTTGAAAATATGGACGAGATTGTATCCTGCTAGGTCGGGGGCTACGCCACCGATGAGATCGACGTCCACGCCGAGTAAGCGGAGCTCGGCGGCAGTGCGCTCCGCCTGCGTGGCATCACCGCCCGGTCGTTCGCGATAATCGGCGCGGATCTGCATCAACACTTTCATGCTGCTCTCATCGATAGCGCGTCGTGAATGGCGCGTCGTTCGCGTTCGTAGCCATCGTTGGTTGATCCTACTTAACCTTGGGTGCAAATAATGCCGCCGCGATCGCGGGGTTTCGCGCGGCTGCTTTGGCCTGCGCCGCGATACCGATCCGGAGTCGCGCCCGGAGTGGTTCCGGCTCCCCGAGCGCCCGATCGAGCGCGGCTCGGAGATCGGCATCGCGCGCGAGCCACGGCGAGAGCACCTGCTCGTGGAGTCCGAGGGGCTGCAGAAAGGCCCGAATCTTCGGGCTTAGGGCTACGCCGATCGGTGGCACCCCGGCAATGCCAGCCAGGATGAGCGGATGCAGCCGCGTCGAGACGAGCGCATCGAGCCCGCCCAAGGTTGCCTGGAGCGCCCGGAAGTCGCCGAGATCATCGAGTAACCTGGCACGACCACCATGCCGCATCCGCGCGATGACTTGCGCCTCGATCTCCCGGTCATCATCGTAGCGCCGTTGAAGCGGCAAGAAGAGCGGCACTGCCCCCCAACGCTCGACCGCATAATCGGCACCCGCCGCCAGCCAGTCGATGTAACGCTCGAAGTGCTCACGACCGCTGGCAGCCCAGCCGCCGCCGAGGCGAAGCCACGCGCGGGCGACGATGCCGATGAGCGGCGGATTTCCACTGACTTTTCGGGTGTCGCTCGGAGCGAGACCCAGTGCGGGGTCGGCGGTGAGCTGCGGCACCGGGTGGCGTAAGCCGGCGGTGTGCAACTCGACCAGCGATAGCGGATCGCGCACCGTGATCGCCGAGACGAGTGAGAGGACGGTGCGCGTCAATCCTCGTCCCGCCGCCGTGACGAGCGGCCCGACACCGATGGCGTAGAGATGGATCGGCACGCCGAGTGTGTGGGCGGTCACGATCGCCCGGTAGTGCGGGTAGAAGAGTGAATCGTCGCCGTGCAAGAAGGCATGGGCGCTGATTCGCGCGTCGTAATCGTAGATAAAACCGCCGCCGCCGACGATCAGCAGATCGGCGTGGGTGAGCGCCTGAGCGATTGCCGCATCATCGAATGACAGCGGCGTCACATCCGCCCCACCCCATGGCGAGTCGATGGTCAACATCGCCGGATCGCCGGTTGCAACGACGAGACGGACGCCGGGGATGGCGGCGCGTAGTTCGACGATCATCGCGGCGAGGATCGCGTCGTCGCCCAGGTTCGTGAAGCCCGCAGCGCCGACGATCACGATCTCGCGGCTCGTGCGTTCTGCGTTGTGCTGCTCCGATCCCATCCACGCTCCGCTTGTTGCCCGCAGCTCTTTCGAAGGGCGCATGGTAGCACACGAACGATCAAGATCGGCTCTTCAAGGCCGATCCTGCCTGCCGCAGTTGGCTGAATCCTCTTTTGCCACCTGTCAGGCGGTGCGGATCTGCGCCGCGCTGCTCAAGTTCAACTCCTCGATCGCCGTCTCGCGCATCTTGAACTTCTGGATCTTGCCGGTGACGGTCATCGGGAACGTTTCGGTGAAGCGCCAGTAGTGCGGGATCTTATAGTGGGCGATCTTGCCGGTGCAGTAGTCACGCAGTTCTTCGACGGTGACCGTGTCGCCGGAACGGGGTATGATCCAGGCCATCACCGCCTCGCCGAAACGCTCGTCGGGGACGCCGATAACCTGAACATCCTGCACGCGTGGATGGCCGTACAGAAACTCCTCGATCTCGCGCGGATAGATATTCTCGCCCCCGCGAATGATCATATCCTTCGAGCGCCCGACGATGTTGACGTAGCCATCACTGTCCATCGTCGCCAAGTCGCCGGTATGCATCCAACGCCCGGCATCGATCGCCGCTCGCGTGGCCTCTTCATTGCCCCAGTAGCCGAGCATCACGATATACCCACGCGAGAGGAGTTCGCCGGTTGCGCCGCGTGGCACGATCTGCCCGGTGAGCGGATCGACGATCTTGCACTCGACGTGGGGGGCGACACGACCGACGGTGGCGACGCGTTTATCGAGCGGATCATCGGTCGTGCTCTGGAATGAGACGGGGGAAGTCTCGGTCATCCCATAGCAGATCGTCACCTCCGCCATATTCATCCGCGTGTTGACCTGCTTCATCACCTCGATCGGGCAGGGCGAGCCGGCCATGATCCCGGTCCTTAAGGTCGAGAGATCGAAGGTGGCGAAGTCCGGCAAGCTAAGCTCGGCGATAAACATCGTCGGTACGCCGTGGAGCGCGGTGCAGCGCTCCTCCTGCACCGCCACCAGCGTCTTGCGCGGATCGAAGACCTCGGCGGGGATCACGATCGTCGCGCCGTGCGTGACCGCCGCGAGGTTCCCCAGAACCATCCCGAAGCAGTGGTAGAACGGGACCGGGATGCAAAGACGGTCGGCTGCGCTGAGGCGCATCCGCTCGCCGATGAAGAAGCTGTTGTTGAGGATGGAGTGGTGCGAGAGGGTCGCGCCCTTCGGGAAGCCGGTCGTGCCCGAGGTGTACTGGATATTAATCGGGTCGTCGAACGCTTGCTCGGCCTGTCGCTTCGCCAGCGTATCGGTAGCGACCGACTCGGCGCGGGCGAGCACATCGCTCCACGACAAAGCCCCCGCCACCGTTTGCGGCCCGAACGCGATGATCGTGCGTAGCGTGGGCAACTGCGCTGAACGCAATTCGGCCGGTGTACTTTGCGCGAGTTCGGGGCAAACCTCATTGAGTAAGGCGGCGTAATCGGAAGTCTTGAACGGTGGGGCGATGATCAGCGCGGCACAGTCCGATTGTTTCAGCGCGTATGCCAACTCGTGGGTGCGGTAGGCGGGGTTGATATTGACCAGGATCGCACCGACCTTCGGCGTGGCGAACTGCGCTACCACCCACTCGGCATGATTCGGTGCCCAGATACCGATGCGATCGCCTTTCCCGATGCCGAGCGCGAGGAGCCCGCGCGCAAAGCGATCGCATTCGTCCTGTAACTCCCGGTACGTGTAACGCAGCCCTTGGTGACAGGAGACCAGCGCTTCCTGACCGGGTAATGCCGCCGCCACCCGATCGAAGAGGTCGCCGATCGTCGCGCCGATCAGCGGTTGATCACTCGCCCCGTGGACATAGGAGAGCCGTTCATCATACAGGTTGAGCATCGCATCCCCACCTCTTTCCTGTCTCCCAAAAAGCTGCTCCCACTGTGGCAACGTCAGATATGGCGCTGTCTTTCGTTCGGGCTATGATCTCAGGTTGGGGCGGTATGGTCAACGGTCGTAGGTAGCTGATGGTCTGGCTGAACTGACGAGAGGCAAGCAAAAGGGGCGGCAACAGCCGCCCCCAGAACGCCCTGGCGCGACGTTAGTTGCTCCCGAGGCTACCGGCGATCCCGCCGAGCACGATCGAGAGGCAACCGAACAGGAGGCTGATGCCGATCAGGATCAGGCCGGCCATCGCCCACTTCCGTTGCGTCGTCTTGAAGTGTTCGACGCTGTCCCACTGCTTGTTCTGCCATGCCCACTCATTGCCCTTAAACAACAGCGCGAACGCCATGATGATATTGATGAACGGAACAAAACAGAGTAGGGCAAGCCAGGTATTGTTGCCGATACCCCAGATCCAGTTCAGCAGGAATGCACCCCAGTTCAGCCCCTGCACCTCTGCGGGTACGGCTGCCGTTGAGCCCTGCCCCGAGGAATTACCGTAACTCTGTGCCCCGCCGTACGCCGCTTGCTGATCGTACATCGATTTCTCCCTAACCTTTTCGTGGCATTCGCGTGTCGCTGTCGTAAACGGATGGTACGCAACCTGGTACGCGTAAAGTTGATGGTAATGTGTCTCCTGCTGGCGTCTCCCTTCTGCCTTGTGCTCGGGCAATCACTACCAAAATCCGCTAACAATTTTTTCTTTGCCGCACAATGAAACGTCTTATGTGGGAATTCTGTTTCGCCATATCGCGCGGCGCACTTTCCCTCGCGCACCGACGGCAATAGGGAGCGATCAGTCGTGCAACGCCGCTTTCCGTTGCAGACGCGCGAGGCGATATGCTAACTCGTCGCGCCAGATCGGGATGCCACGGAGGGCCAGGAGGGTAATAGCGGCTTCGGTGATGGCGATGGCCGCCGCATAGTCCCGCGCGATGTGCTCGAAATATTTGGCGAGTTCGATGTGTGCCCACGGATCGGGCGCTTTGCGCCGCGCTTCGGCCTTGATCGCGTCGCGCCAGACCGCTACCGCCTCTTCCCAGCGTCGGCCACGTTTCAAACTGAGGGCGAGGGCGAGTCGCGCCGCACGGCGGAGCGGTGTCGTCAGCGCGGGATAGGCCAGCGCGGCGCGATAGGCGTGGATACTGGCGTCCTCTTGCCCCAGCGCCGCGTGTAGTGTGGCGAGACCATACCGATCGGCGCCATGCAGCGTCTGCACGATCTCGGGCGGGCCGAGATCGTGGCGGGCATCGAGCAGGCTGCCGAGATGGATCAGCAAGGCGAGGAGCGAGATGATGTCGGTCTCGTTATGGGCGAAGACCGGCAGGAGCGGTCGCACGTCGCCATCGCGTAGGTAGTGGAAATAGAGCTCGGGGATGAGTGCGCTCGGGACGTCGGAGGTGCGCGTCACGCCAAGGATCTCGGCTTCGAGCGTCCCCAAACTACAGCTGCGTAACCGGTGTTTCCAGATCCGGCGGGCCGGGTGCAGGAGGTCGAGGTGCGGCCAATCGTCCGGCCTGGCCTGCTGAGCGATGCGGGCCAGGATGAAGCGAGTCGTTAGGAGCGGCCAGTCGAAGCTCTTGCCGTTGAAGCTGACGAGCGCACCGAAGTCGCTGAGCGTCGCGCTGAGAGCATGGAGCAGGGCGCGTTCCTCGCGCAGGTGCCGCAAGAAATACTGGCGCACGATGAAGGTCGTCACCCCATCCGGCGCGACCCGGAAAAAGCCGAGACCGACCAGGAAGACATGCGTGCCGGTGCCACCAGCGAGCCCGGTCGTCTCGGCATCGATCAGAACAAGGTGCTCGAGCGGTAGGCTCGCTAGGCGCGGGTCGCCGCTGAGCGCGGCAAGGAGCGCGGGGCTGATATGCTGGAGTGCGCCGAGGAGATGTGGGCCATGCCGATGATCGAGGGTGTATTCGCGTTCGATGAGATAACACGGCCCGAATGGCGTCGCTTCCTCGCGCCCGCCAACAAGTGCAAGCGGGCGCGCGGGCGAGGGCTTGATCGGCGTGGCTGACGGTGCGCTCGGCGTGCCGACCGCGCGACCTTGTAGCGCCGCTAGACGATCGCGCAACGCTTGCGAGTTGGGAACGGCACCTGCACTCGCCATCCCGTTAGCCGATTTCCACCGAACTCATGATTATCCTATCGGTGCATGCACTTGCAGATGACGCGCATTCCCCGTAGTTGTAGGGCAGATGTTCGTACATGTCAAGAGGGGTGCTGCGGATGGCAGTGGGTACAGTTTATTGTCGTGTATACTAACGGTGGCAAAGGCAAGTATGCGTACCCTACGCAATAGATGAATCGCTCACTACGCGGGGGAAGTAGTTGGCGTGGCGGTGAGCGCTTCGCGCCAGGAGCAATCACTGAGACCCGATAGCCGAGAACCGCTCGCTGGTGATGGAGGGGGAGTGCGCCGCTATGCGTATCGGAGTGCCGAAAGAGATCAAGGATAACGAGAATAGGATCGCCCTAACCCCGGCGGGGGTTGCCGAGCTTTTCCATCATGGGCATTACATGATCGTGGAGCGCGGTGCGGGCGCGGGGAGCGGTTTCACCGATGCCGAGTTCCAAGCGGTCGGCGCGGAAATGGTCGACACACACGAGGAGATCTTCGCGCGTGCGGAGATGATCGTCAAGGTGAAGGAGCCGATCGCGACGGAGTATGGGCTCCTGCGCGAGGGGCAACTGCTCTTCACCTACCTCCACCTCGCCGCTGAAGAGGCGTTAACGCGCGCCCTGCTGGATGCTGGCACGACGGCGATCGCCTATGAGACGGTGCAACTGCCCGATCGTTCGCTGCCGCTGCTGACGCCGATGAGCGAAGTCGCCGGGAGGATGTCGATCCAGGTCGGTGCCCACTATTTGGAGAAAACACACGGCGGGCGCGGCCAATTGCTCGGCGGCGTGCCGGGTGTGCGCCCCAGTAACGTGGCGATCATCGGGGGCGGGGTTGTCGGGACAAACGCCGCGCAGATGGCCCTGGGGGCCGGCGCGGCGGTGACGATCCTCGAGAAGAGCGCCGAACGGATGCGGTATCTGGATGAGATCTTGCATGGCAATCTCGTCACGCTGATGTCGAATCGCCAGACGGTAGCGGACGTGGTCGCCGAGGCCGATCTGGTGATCGGTGGGGTGCTGATACCCGGAGCGAAAGCCCCGAAGTTGGTCACCGCCGACATGGTGCGCGGGATGCGACCGGGCGCGGTGGTGGTCGATGTGGCGATCGATCAGGGTGGGTGTATCGAGACGGCGCACCCGACGTCGCACAGCCACCCGACATACGATGTCAACGGGGTCATCCATTATTGCGTGACGAATATGCCCGGTGCCGTGCCGCGTACCAGCACCTTCGCTCTCAGCAACGCCACGCTGCCCTACGCCTTAAAACTCGCCAATCAGGGCATTGCCGAAGCGGTGCGGCGCGACCCAGCTTTGGCGAGTGGCGTCAACGTCCATGCCGGACAGATTACCTATCAGGCGGTAGCGGAAGCATTCGGCCTGACATATACATCGCTCGGCGATCTGTTGCAGTAGTGGTCTTGGATGTAGGGTGTTAACACGACAGATGATCGCGGATTGATGCTGCGGAGGGGTATGTGAATCACCGGTGCTCGACACACGGTTGGCACGTTGCTGTGATCCCCCTCTGCACGATCGTGTCCGTGCAGATAGGGCGAGGGGAATAGATGGAGCAGCAAGTACGCCAATTCCTGCAAGCGTTGCAAGCCGAGAAAGATTTCTCGCAGAATACGATTTCCGCCTATCGGAACGATCTGAGCCAGTTCGCAGCACACTTGAGCAATGAGCAGGGCGTGACGGCTTGGTCTGAAGTCACCCAAGATCATCTGGTGACTTATCTGCTCCACCTGCGCGGGCGCCAGTATGCCTCCTCAACCGTGGCGCGCAAAACTGCCGCGATGAAGTCGTTCTTCCATTTCCTGATGGAGTCGGCGGTCCTCGCGAGTGATCCTTCCGCCGCGCTGACCTCGCCGAAAGTGGATAAGTATGTGCCACGCGCGATCACGCCGGATGAGGTCGAGCGCTTGCTCACGCAGCCGACGAAAGCGTCGGGGGTGGAGGCATTGCGCGACCGGGCGATGCTGGAAACCCTGTACTCGACCGGCGTGCGGGTGAGCGAACTGGTCGCGCTCGATCTCGAATGTGTGGAATTGGCGAACGAGCGGGTTCGTTGCGTTGGCAAGGGTGGCCGGGAGCGATTAATCCCGCTGAAACCCTCTGCCGTCAAAGCGCTGCGCGAGTATCTGAGCCGTGGGCGTGGGCGCATCGCGCGCGAGAGCGCCGATCCGGCATTGTTCCTGAACCATCGCGGGCAACGCCTCACACGGCAGGGTTTCTGGCTCATCCTCAAGGGGTATGCGCGATTGGCCGGTATTTATGACATCACGCCGCATACCTTGCGGCACTCGTTCGCCGCACACGAGTTGCACAAGGGCGCGGAGTTGCGTTCCGTGCAGCAGATCCTCGGGCATGTCAGTATTTCGACGACACAGGTTTACCAGCAGCTCGCGGATGGTCAGGCCCATGAGCGCGGCACGCTGGTATTGGCCGAGCCCGAGCGTCGCCGTTAAACTGACCATGTCCGGGGGCATTCACCCTGCGGAAAGGGTCGAGCTACTATCGGAATAGTCTGCAAAGCGTTTGCGCGGGTGGCGATCTCCTTCCGGCGCGTCATGGAAAGCGGGCGAGTATGGTGACGAGCGTCGTGGAGGGAACCGCATCCGCAAGGGCGGAGCAGTCGGAGGCGGCGACGACCGCGATGGCCCCCGCAGTGGTGGCACCGCCTGATCCCAGCCAGGGAGGATGGCGTTACGCTGCGGCGGGTAAGCGTGATTTGCGCCTGGATCTGCTGCGTGGCTTTGCCGTCTTCGCGATGGTTGTCGATCATATCGGCGGCGCGTCTTGGCTACATTTTCTCAGCGGCGGGAATCGGTTCTTCGTCTCGGCTGCGGAGGTGTTCGTCTTCATCTCCGGGCTGATGGTCGGGCTGATCTACACGGAGCGGGCGCGGCGCGACGGTTTTCGCCCGAGCGCGACGAAATTGCTCAAGCGGGCCTGGACCCTCTACGCTTTGGCAGTCTGGCTTGCGCTCGCGACCGCCTTCGCCGCCGCCCTCTTCGATCTGCCGCGCGGGGTGATCCTCGGCCAAGATCCGGCGCGCTTCATCTTTGAGGTGCTGACGCTCCAGCGAACCTTCTACCTCGTCGATGTGATGCTTTTCTATGCCTTCGCGATGCTCGTCGCGCCGATGGCACTCGGCGTTGTGTTGCGGGGTGGCTGGTGGTTTGTCGCCTTCTGCTCGGTGGCGCTCTGGGGCATGTATCAGCGCTGGCCTGCCGCATTGCAGCTGCCCTGGGCGATCGCGGACAACCCGGTCTTCAATTTCGCCGCCTGGCAGATCCTCTTCTTCGGCGGGATGTTGTTGGGATCGTGGCGCGGCACGCGCGAACGATCCACGGTGGTTGTTCATCGGCCTGTATCCCGGTTTCTCCGTGAACTCGCCTTACCCGCCTTCGCTGCGGCCCTGGGGGCGTTAATCTTTGTGCATCTCACGAATGGCCGCATTTTCGCACCTTACATCGCCGAGAGCGACACGGGGGTGTGGCTCGATCGCTGGTTCGATAAGAGCGCATTGCCCTTTCCGCGCTTGCTCGCCTGTCTGATTGTCTTTGGTTTTCTCTGGTCATTGGTGAGTCGCTGCTGGCGACCTCTGCATAGAGGGCTGGGCTGGTTCCTCGTGCCACTCGGGCAGGGGGCACTCTACGCTTATGCTGCCCATCTCTTTGTGATCATCGCGCTCCAGATCGCGATCTTGCAGATCTG
>DATCMP010000304.1:0-8176 GCA_036563365.1 Thermomicrobiales bacterium | reverse complement strand
AGTACGATGACGCTGATGGACAGGCAACTGGTTTCAACGAACCCTCTCACGACTCACGACTCACGACTCACGACTACCGTGAGGCACTGATGGACCACAAGCGGCTCGTCGAACAGGGCTACGACCGGATCGCGGAGCGGTATCTGGCGAGTAAAGGCGCGCTCGGCGCGGAGACGCGAGTGCTGTTGGAGGCGCTGACGAGCGACCTGGCAACGGATGCGGCGGTGCTGGATCTCGGCTGCGGCGCGGGGGTGCCGGTGACGCGCTGGCTCGCGGAGCGTTTCGCCGTGACGGGCGTCGATCTCTCGGCGCGGCAACTGGCGCTGGCGCGGGAGGTGGTGCCGGGCGCGACCTTCGTGCAGGCTGATATGGCCGCGATCGATTTCCCCCCAGCGTCGTTCGCGGCGGTCGTCTCCCTCTACGCGATCATCCATCTCCCGCGCGAGGAGCAGCCCGAACTCCTGGCGCGGATCGCCCGCTGGCTCGCGCCGGGCGGACGATTCCTGGCGACTTGGCCGCTGACCGCCTGGGAGGGCGAGGACCGCGACTGGAACGGCTGGGGCGCGCCGATGTGGTGGAGTCATCACGGCGCCGAGGAGAACCTGACCCTGCTGCGCGACGCGGGCTTCTCGATCGAGCGGGCCGAAACTCGCACCGGGGGCGACGAAACGTGGCTCTGGGTGCTCGCGCGGCGGGCATGATCGGCGAGCAAGCCGCGGTTCGATAGCGAAGGGGTGGCCCGTGGCGAGAAGCCGATCGCGTGGCGTATCCGCTGGTGTCGCCGCTGGCGACGCGCCTGTGCCTCGCGCAGTTCGCCGATGTGCGGCAATTGATCGCGTGGCTGGATGTGCATGGGGCGGCGATGGTAGGGGGAGGTAACCGCTCCCCGCCGCTGCGGCGGCGACCGCCGCCCAGGGGGCACCCGCGACGCGGGGAGGGTGAGAGGCGGCCACAGCGCACCGCCCTTCCCCTTCGCCTCGGATGGGCAAGCGCCATCCGGGCAGCGGATCGCCACCGCTGCGGTGGGGGTGAGGGTCAGCTGTGCTAGAGTCGCCGCGTCTTCTAACGCAGGCCGTGCAACTCGCGGGGAGGATCGCATGATTGGCAGCAGCACGCAGGCCGACATCGCGCCATACGATCGGGCGCTCACCGACGCCTTCGCATCGATCCGGCGCACGATCCCGCGGATGGGGACGGATCGGCCCTCGATTGGCAGTGCGGGCGGTGACGCGGGCGGGCTGACGTATATCCGGTGCGGCGAGAGCGACTGGGTGGACAGCTTTTGGAATGGGCAGCTGTGGCTCGCCTGGGACGAGACGCGCGATGAGGCGTTCTTCGATGCCGCCCGCGCCCAGCGACCGTATTTCGCCGCGCGCGTGGCCCGCCTCGATAGCCACGATCACGACCTCGGCTTCCTCTACACCCTCTCCACCGTGGCCGACTACACACTGACCGGCGATGTCGAAGCGCGGCAACTGAGCCTGCGCGCGGCGGCGGCGTTGGCCGGGCGATTTAACCGGGCGGGGCAGTTCATCCAGGCGTGGAACGCTCGACCGGGGATGACGCCAGACGAGGCGTGGCGGCGGCGGGGCAAAATTATCATCGACTGCATGATGAATCTGGCCCTCCTCTTCTGGGCGGCGCGCGAGTCGGGGCGACAGGAACTGGCGGCGATCGCGATCGCGCACGCCGATACCAACACGCGCCACATCATCCGCCCGGACGACTCGACCTACCACACCTTCGACTTCGACCCCGAGACCGGCGCGCCGCTCGGCGGCTTCACGCATCAAGGGTTCGCTGATGAGTCGTGCTGGAGTCGCGGCCACGCCTGGGCGATCCACGGCTACGCGCAGACGTACCAATACACCGGCGAGGGGCGGTTCCGCGACGTCGCGCGGCGGCTGGCCGACTACGCCCTCGCCCACCTCCCCACCGACGGCGTGCCGCTGTGGGACTATCGCCTGCCCGCCGACGCCCCGCAGCATCGCGATAGCTCGGCGGCGGCGATCGAGGCGGCTGGCCTGCTCCTGCTGGCCGACACGCTGGGCGACGATCCCGCCGCCGAGGGCTATCGCGCCGCCGCCCGCCGGATCCTCGACGGGCTGATCGCGGCCTACACGACGTTCGGCCACCCCGAGGCGGAAGGATTGCTGCTCCACGGCGCGTCGCACGTCCCGCAGGGTCGCACGGACACGATGCTGCCCTATGGCGACTACTTCTTCGTGGAGGCGCTGCTGCGCGCACGCGGGCGCACGGCGTTCTTCTGGTAGGGGCTGATACACACGGTGCGGTGTTGATCGTTAAGGGTGGTGCCAGAACGATCGAAGCTGATCGCCGCACCTCGCCAGCGAGATCGCCACCACCTATCGCCACCGCTTCGATCGGTTTCTGAGTCGCACGAGCATCCGAGAGGTGACAGACCGACCGGGGAGGTCGCACCACTGTTTGATTTGCCGGTGCAGCGGCATTATCATCGTCACCATTCACGAATGCGAGGAGGGCCGTATGTACGACGTGATCGTGGTGGGGGCACGCTGCGCCGGTGCGCCTCTGGCGATGCTCCTGGCTCGGGGTGGTCACCGAGTTCTGCTGGCGGATCGGGCGCATTTCCCCAGCGACACGATGTCGACCCACTTCATGCAGCCCGCCGAGCTGGTGCAGCTGCGCGAGTGGGGGCTGCTGGACGTGTTGCTCGCTACCGGCTGCCCGCCCTGCGCGACGGTCGCCACCCACCGTGGGGACTTCCTGCTGGCCGGTACGCCACCGCTCCCCGACGGTGTGGCGGCCTACGCCCCGCGCCGGACGATCCTCGATAAGCTCCTGGTCGATGCCGCGGTCGCCGCCGGTGCCGAGCTACGCGAGGGCTTCACCATCGACGATCTGGTGTGGGAAGAAAACCGTGTCGCGGGTGTTGTGGGCCGCAGCGGCGGGCGCGCCACCCGCGAGCGGGCGCGCGTGGTCGTGGGGGCCGACGGGTGCTACTCGCGGGTGGCGCGCTTGGTTGGGGCGGCCCGCTACGACACCGTGCCGTGCCAGACCTGCACCTACTACGCCTATTGGGAGGGTGTTGCGGTGTCGGGGTTCGAGGCGTATCTCCTCGCTGACCCGGCGCTGAATATCTTGCTGTTCCCGACCCACGACGGGGCGATCTGCTCATTCATCCAGTGGCCGCTCGCCGCCTTCCCGCGCGTGCGGACCGACGTGGAGGGCAGCGTCCGGGCGGCCTTCGCCGCCATCCCGGGGCTCGCGGAGCGGTTCGCGACCGCCCGGCCGATCGGGCGCTTCGCGGGGACCGCAGACCGAGACAACTACTTCCGCGTGCCCCATGGTCCCGGTTGGGCGCTGGTCGGCGACGCGGGGTACTACCGCGATCCCCGGACGGCTATGGGGATCAAAGATGCCTTCCAGAGCGCCGCAACGCTCGCTGCGGCGCTCGACGCTGGGCTGACCGGGCGGTTGCCGCTGGACGTGGCCCTGGCGGATTATCACCGGGAGCGCGACGCAGCGGTGCGCCCCGGCTACGAATCGACCCTCCGAGCGATCCGGTTTGCGCCCCCAGACCCCGACGAGTGGCGGCTGCGCGCGGCGCTCCGGGGCAACCAGGCAGACACGGACCAGTACTGCGGCCTGGTCATCGACACGACCGACCCCGAGGCGTTCTTCGCCCCCGCGAATCTCGCCCGGATCACCCAGCACGCGGCGAGTGTGTCCGTCTGAGCGCGGCGACAACGCATCGCTGGCCGAGAGGCGAGACCAAGAATTTATAGAGGAGCACTACGTGGCGACATTTTCCTGGCAACAGGTCGGCGACGAATTCCACGCTGAGACGCGCTACGGCACGGCGATCATCGCGGAGCATGACGGCGTCTTTACCTGGCGGATCGAGCAGTCTGAGCGCGGTATTGCGATGCGCTCTGATACCGTATCGAGTTCGCCACCTTACCTCGATACGTTCGATGATGCCGAGCGCTACGTCCTGATGAATCTTGCCTTTCTGACCGAACCACCGACCGTCGATCCAAATAATCCGCGGGAGTGGCTCGCTGATTTTCAGAATGGTTCCGCTGGACAACGTCTGAGCCTCGACTTGGGCGAACAAGCGCTGCCAGCAGATACCGATCCAACCTTTTTCGTGCGATTGCGCTTGATTCGGGCTATTCTGTATGAGGATGGAACGGATGGATCGTGTTGGGACGGTGACTGCACAAGATCTAGACGAGGCCCCTCAATGGATAAAGGTCGGTGACGAATGGCATGCCCCAACACGATTCGGGCGCGCTGTTATCGTGGAACACCGCAAAGAGCCTAACCCCTGGATCATTGGACAACAGCTCTCCCGCTATACAACTCGGATAGAGCATCCTACAGGGGCTGTTTTACCCTGCGGTCTGGGGCGTGAACCGCAAGATTTCCCGACCTTTGAGGAAGCCCACGATTATATCCTACTGCAACTCGACGACTTGGCGAATTGGCCCGATACCGACGCGACAAGTCTCGGTAATGCCGAGGCGAATTACCCGCTCCTCGAATTTACTCTTGCTGTATGTGCGAGTGCGCTATCGGTCAAAGCTGATCCGATCCACCGCGAACGCTTCGAGCATATCAAAAGCGATCTGTTTCTCAGGCTTGATTAGCACAAGAGTCTAAGCGTTCAGCATTGAGTAGCCTCTAGTAGGATGCATACGTCAATAGCTATGGGATGAGGCATATTGTTAGACGGCGTGGCCTCGGCAAGAAGTATTCCTTGCCGAGGCCACGCTGCTTGTTGATAATCTTACGGCGTTTCGGTTGGGTGAAGGTTACCGCCCCCAGCGCAGGATCAGTGGATCGACGCGGCGGGCGAGGTCGAGGAGGCCGGTGCGGGTGTCGGGGTGGAGGGGCAGGAACGGGTGGCGGGTGGCGGCGCTCTTGATGATCCCCCCCTCCTCCATCAGCACTTTCGTCGCGCGCAGATTGCACTGGCGATTCTCGAAGTTGATCAGCGGCAGGTGGCGATCGTAGAGGGCCATCGCGCTTTCGCGTTCCCCGCCCAGGAAGAGGCGCACGACCTCGCCCAGCACCTCGGGGATCATCGCGCTCGGCATCGTGCCGGTCGCCCCGGCGTCGAGGTCGGCCATCAGGGTGATCCCTTCCTCGCCGTCGAACGGCCCATCGATCTGGTCGCCCGCCAGCCGGATCAACTCGCGCAGTTTGCCCGCCGCGCCCGCCGACTCGACCTTGAAGTAGGCGAGTTGCGGGATCTCCCCGGCGAGTCGCGCCAGGAACGGCGCGGAGAGGACGGTGCCGCTCATCGGCGCGTCCTGCACCATGATCGGGATGTCGATCGCGTCGGCCACCTGGCGATAATATTCGGCGACCCCGGCCTCCTCAGCCCGCAGGGTGGTGCCGTGATAGGGCGGCATCAGCATCACCATCGACGCGCCCGCCTCCTGCGCGCGGCGGCTCCGCTCGGCCGCGATCCGCGTGCTGTAGTGGGTCGTGGTGACGATGATCGGCACGCGCCCGGCGTTGTATTCCAGGATCGTCGCCATCAACTCGTCGCGCTCGGCATCGGTGAGGGCGAACTGCTCGGAGTAGTTCGCCAGGATGCAGATCCCATCGACCTCGGCATCGACCAGGAAGTCGATGACGCGCTTCTGGCTCTCCAGGTCGAGATCGCCGCGCTCATCGAACGTCGTCGGGGCGATCGGGAAGACGCCCGAATAGATCGTGTCGGCCATGCCACCCTCCCACTCACAATTCTTGTCCGGCGATAATCGCCATCGGCGGGGGCATCCTAACACGCCCGGGCGAGGTGGGACAGGAGACATGGGGATGGGGAGGGGCGAGTGACGAATGACGAGTGAGGAATGACGAATAAGGGGGCAGGGGCGCAACCCACGCTCATATTCCCACTGCGCTCTTCGCCACTCGCCCCGCACCTCTCGTCTTCTCTGTGCTTCCTGTTCCACCGCGTTCTATTGCGCTACCGGCTCGTAGGTGACGATTGCCAGGGGGGCGTCGGCGCACTGGACGATGATTTCAGCGTCTGATCGGCTGATGATGGTGCCGGGCGTGCCGTGTGCCCCCGTCTCGGGGAGGAGGCGGGTTTTGGTGATGCGGTGGGGCGTGCCGTTCAAGGTGCCCACCGCGCCGGGTGGTAGCTGTCTGGCGAAGCTGCTGCTCCGCACGATGTTGTGGACCTCGCGCGCCGTGCGGGTCCAGTCGATCGTTTTCCAGGCGGTTTCATCGGCGATCTTGCCGTAGTAGCTCGCCTGCGCCTCGTCTTGCGGTTCCCCTGCCTCACCCTGGGCGATTCGTGCCAGCCCGGCCAGGACCAGCGGCGGCGTCGCCTGCATGATCTTGCCCATCAGCGCCGCCTCGTCGTCGTCGTCATCAATGGTTACTGTTACCTGCCCGAGGATTGCGCCGGTGTCGAAGTCGCGCGCCATCCGGTGCATCGTCACCCCACCTACCCTTTCGCCATTGCGGAAGAGCCAGTGGAGGGTGTCGGTGCCGCGATACCGTGGCAGCAGCGCGGCGTGGAGGTTGATCGCGCCGAGGCGTGGCAGATCGAGCAGTTCGGCGGGGAGCCGCCAGGGGAACGAGGTCGAGACGAGCAGGTCCGGGCGCAACGGGCGCAGCATCGCGGCCCAGAGGCGCGGGCGATCGGAGACGAGCACTTCGACGTCCGGTCCAGCCGCCGCGACCACCGCCGCGTAGTTGGGATTGCGCCGGGCTGACGTGACCACGGCGACGAGCCGATGCCCGACCGCTGCGAGCAACTGCGCCCAGGCCGGGACGACGAATGCTTCATCGGTGAAGAGGATAACGCGCCAGGAGGGAGGCTGTTCCGTGGGCATTGGTTGTTACCTCACGCTCGGTGCTGCACGATGCGCGGCATTCTAGCACGCCCGAGACCCGGCCTTGTGCGGCGCACGCTGCCGTACATCGTGAGACACGCGCCATTGCCCCGCTGGAGCGGCACCGCCCGCGGCTATCAGGCCGGACACCGGTTAAGCCGGGGTGCTAGAGCAATCGAGGAGCGGGACGGCGGTCTGTGCGTCCACCAACAGGTAGACCGTCGTCCCCGGTTTCAGGGTTGACCAGGCGGTGACCCGCTCCACGGCGAAGCCGAAGAGCCACACGGCCCGACCCCGCAACGGATCGACGTCCTGCCCATAGGGGCTGTGGTTGATGCGGAGGGTGCGCGCCTCAAGCGGGGCGCGTGGTTGCTGGGCACCATTGGCGTCGGTGTCGCGCGCCAGGGTCGCGCCGAGCTTCGTTTCGTAGTAGTCACGCGCCACACTCTCGGCGCGGCGTTGATCGATGGCGGGGACGGTGGTGAGCGGTCCTGCATCCAGCGGACGGAAACAGCCGATCTGGGCGAGCGGGTGGTCGATGGGCGTCGGGGTCGCTGCCACCCCGCACGCGACCAGCGCCAGCCCGAATGCCGCAACGAGCACGCTGATCCGTCTGCGACGCATCTGTCCCCCCTGTGGTTGTCCATCAATGATACAGGTGTCCTACCCGTTCTTCTCAACCTCGCAGATCAGCCGCAGGTTACAGGCCCAGCCCGATCGACGCGCTGTCGAGCCTTTCGTTATCGGCGTCGAGGCGACGGCTAGCGGCCCCTGATCGCCCCCGGAATGGTGCTACACTGCGCGCGAACCGCGTGCAGCCGGGGCGTTTGTAGCGCCATAAGGGCCGATAGAGCGAGGAAAGGGAGGTATGATGTGAAGATCGTCGATGTCAAGACGCATGTCGTCAGCACGGCCTGGCGCAATCTGACCTACGTGCGCGTCCTCACCGACGAGGGGATCGAGGGCGTGGGCGAGGTGCGGATGATTAACCACACCGATGCCCTGGTGGGCTATTTGGCCGAGGCGGTGCCGAACCACGTCATCGGCCACGACCCGCGCAATATCGAGGATATCGTGCGGCGGATGTACCTGAACGACTACGCCCGCCCCGGCGAGATCGCGATGTCGGCGATCGCGACGATCGAGATGGCCTGCTGGGATATTTTCGGCAAGTCGGTCGGCCTGCCGGTTTACCAACTGCTCGGGGGGGCGGTGCGCGACAAGATCAAGGCGTATGCGAACGGCTGGTACACCGTCGAGCGGACGCCGGAGGAGTTCCACGCGGCGGCGAAGCGGGCCGTGGCGCGCGGCTACCGGGCGCTGAAGTTCGA